>JASHQL010000342.1 GCA_030039155.1 Streptosporangiaceae bacterium
AGCGCGCCGCGCTGCCGGAGCGGCACCTGGTGCCGACACCGGACGGCGAGCTGGTGCCGTGCCAGGTGTACCGGCCGCCGGCTGACGCCGGCGGCGAGCTGACCGGGTCGGCGGTGCTGGTGATCCACGGCGGGCCGGAGTCGCAGGCGCGACTGAACTTCAACCCGACGGTGCAGGCGCTCGCCGCCGCCGGGCACACCGTGCTGGTGCCGAACGTGCGCGGCTCGACCGGCTACGGCAAGCGGTGGTACACGGCCGACGACAAGCACAGGCGGCTCGACTCGGTGGCGGACCTGGCGGCGCTGCACGGCTACCTGCCGGCCCTCGGCCTTGACCCAGCCAGGGCCGCGCTGTGGGGCGGCTCGTACGGCGGCTACATGGTGCTGGCCGGCCTGGCCTTCCAGCCCGCGCTGTGGGCGGCCGGCGTCGACCTGGTCGGCATCGCCTCGCTGGTCACGTTCCTGCAGAACACCTCGGGCTACCGGCGCGCCTACCGCGAGCGCGAGTACGGCACGCTGGCCGACGACCTGGAGTTCCTGCACGCCGCCTCGCCGCTGACCAGGATCGGCGACATCAGGGCGCCGCTGTTCGTGATCCACGGCGCGAACGACCCGAGGGTGCCGCTGAGCGAGGCCGAGCAGATCCACGCCGCGCTGGCCGGCCGGGGCCTGGAGTGCGAGCTGGTCGTGTACCGCGATGAGGGACACGGACTGGCCAGGCGGGCCAACCGGGCGGATGCGATGCCGCGCGCGTTCGCGTTCCTGGCCAGGCACCTGGGAAGTACCAGCGGATGAGCAGGGAACTGACCGAGATCGCGACCGGCGTGCTGGTAGCCACCGCCAGGCAGTACACCACCACCTCGACGGTGGTGCTCGGCACCGGCGGCGGCTGCCTGGTCGTCGACCCCGCGGTGTCGGTCGCCGAGATCACCGCGCTGGCCGGCGAGCTGGCCGCGCGCGGGCTGGGCGCTGCGGCCGGCTGGGCCACCCATCCGCACTGGGACCACATCCTGTGGTGCGCCGAGCTCGGCGACGCGCCGCGGTACGCGGCGCCCAAGGCGGTGCGGACCGCGGCCCGCGAGCGCACCGGGCTGATCGAGGCCGTGCAGCGAGCGGCACCAGGACACGACCTTGCGCTGTTCGGCGCGCTGCTGCCGCTGGACGGCGAGACCATCCCGTGGCCCGGGCCGGCCGCGCAGGTCGTGGTGCACGACGGGCACGCGCCAGGGCACGGCGCGGTCTGGCTGCCGGACACCGGCACGCTGCTGGCCGGCGACATGTGCTCCGACATCGAGATCCCGCTGCCTGACCTGGATCAGGCAGACCCGTTCGGCGACTACCAGGCCGGCCTTGACCTGCTCGCCGCGCTGCCGGTGCGGCAGGTGGTGCCGGGGCACGGGCACGTCGGCGACGCGGCGGAGTTCCGCCGCCGGGTGGCCGCCGACCGAAGCTACCTGGACCGGGTCAGGGCGGGCCAGCGCAGCGACGACCCGCGGCTGACCGAGCCCTGGCTAGTCGCCGAGCACGGCCGGCACGTCGAGCTTGGCTCGCGGCATATGGGACGATGACACCGGCCTAGCCGCGAACTGCGGTCCGACGGGGGGACGGCGTGACTTCGAGCCAGCAGGCGGGTGCGGGCAGCCGGAAGCGGCTGGTGCTCACCGCGATGATCTTCGCGGTGGCGATGACGTTCATCGACCAGACGATCGTGTCGATCGCCGTGCCCAAGATCCAGTCCGAGCTGCACCTGTCCATCAACGGCGTGCAGTGGGTGGTGAACGGCTACCTGCTCGCGCTGGCGTCCATGTTCGCGTTCGGCGGCAGGCTGTCCGACATGGTGGGCCACCGCAGGATGGTGGTCATCGGGATCGTGGTCTTCGCGGTCGCCTCCACCGCCTGCGGGCTCACCCCGACTGGCTCGGTCGCCGAGGCCTGGATCGTCACCTGGCGGGTGATCCAGGGCTGCGGCGGGGCGATCATGTACCCGGCGGCGCTGGCCATCGTGGTGTCGGCGTTCCCGGTGCGCGAGCGCGGCCGGGCGATGGCCATCTTCTTCGGCGTGGCCGGCGGGCTCACCGCGGTCGGGCCGATCCTCGGCGGCTACCTGAGCGAGTGGACCTGGCGGGCGATCTTCTGGGTGAACGTGCCGGTCGCCATCATCGCGCTGGTGCTGACCGCGATCACCAGGCCGCAGACCGCGACCAGGCCCGGCCGGCTCGACCTGCGCGGGCTCGTGCTGATCGGCGGCGGCGTCGGGCTGACCGTGTTCGGGCTGCAGCAGACCCAGGTCTGGGGCTGGCGGAACGCGACCGTGATCGCCTGCATGGTCGCCGGGGTGGCGATGCTGGCCGGGTTCGGGTTCGCCGAGTTGCGGGAGCGCCAGCCGCTGATCAACGTGCGGGTGTTCAAGATCAGGGCGTTCCTGGTCGAGAACATCGTGCTGTTCACGTCGATGATCGTGTTCATCCCGATCTTCTTCTTCGCCAGCATCTACGCCCAGGTGGCGCTCGGCGACGGGCCCCAGGAAGCCGGCCTGTACCTGCTGTTCTTCTTCTTCGGCTTCGCGCCTGGGGTGCAGGTCGGCGGCCGCAGGCTGGACCGCAGCGGGGCCAAGGAGGTGGTGGTGGCCGGCTCGGTCATCGCCGCGGTGGGGCTCTTCCTGTGGGCGGGCAGGGTCAGCCAGCTGAGCCTGTCGCACCAGTGGTACTTCATCCTGATCGCCGGGTTCGGCATGGGCCTGATGGTCGGCCCCGCCAACACCGACGCGATCAACCAGGTGGGCTCGCTGTCCTACGGCGAGGCGACCGGCGTCACCCAGACCGTGCGGAACTTCGGCGCCAGCTTCGGGCTTGCCGCGCTCGGCACGCTGCTGGTCACCGTGGAGCGGTCAAGGCTGACCAGCAGGCTGCGCGGCCTTGGCTTCCCGGCAGCCCAGGCGCACCGCACCGCCACCAGCATCACCTCGAACCGGCAGAGCAAGCCGCCAAGCTCGGCCCCGCCCGGAGTTGCCGCGCACGTGTACCACGCGGCCAAGCTCAGCGTTGCCGACGGCATGCGCGGCGTGCTGCTCGCGATGGCGGCGGTGATGGCGGTCTCGGCGCTGGTCGCCTTGATCGGCCTGCGCCGCGGCATCCACACCGCGGCCGACCGGGAGGCGGGCCAGGCAGCCGCGGCCGGGGCGGACCAGCCGCAGGCCGCAGCCGACAGGCCGGCCTAGGCTGACAGCGTGGCCAGGCGGCGGCATCGGTATCCGCACGGCGAGCTTGCCGTGCTGGTCGACGGCGACCTGGCCGCGGAGCGCGACCTGGCAGCGGTGTTCGCTGCCGCGGCGGGCCTGACCGAGGGCGCCTCGTACCGGCAGGTGATCGACGCCGTGCACGCGATGCCGTACGGCCGCCCCGCGGTCCGCTCGGCTCGCGGCGCGATTGCCGAGTGGCGGGGCACCTGCTCCACCAAGCACGCGCTGCTCGCGGAACTGCTGGCCGGCCAGTGGCCGCAGCTCCGGCCCCGGCTGGTGCACCGCGTCTGTCTGGTGACCCGGCAGTCCGCCGCGGCCAGGTTCGGCGTCGAGGTGGCCGCGGCGGTCCCGCCCGGCGGCCTGACCGACGTGCACAGGTACCTGCTGATCAGCCTGGACGGCACCGACGTGGTCATCGACGTGACCTTCCCCGCCGACCCGCGCTGGGACGGCGCACGCTCGATGCGGCTGGCCTGCGGTGACGGCAAGGACTTTGCGGCCGGCCCCGACCCCGACCTGGCGAAGGCCCGCCTGGAGGCGCGCTCCTGCGACCCCGCGGTGCGCGAGCCGTTCATTGCCGCACTGGCCGGGCAGGCCAGCGCCGACGTGCCCGCGAGTGGTGACTGCGGGTGATCCCTTTTGCGGCTGATCGGTTAGTATCCGGGGCAGGCCGGCATTGGCTGGCAGCGACAGCTGCGAGTGAGCCACCCGCCAGTTTCTGATCCCAGGTACCGTCCCTTGGGCCAGCCGTGCGGCATGACGGAGGTTGGATGAGCCAGCAGGAGACCAGCGGCGTCGACGCGCCCGCTGCGAGTCCCGCGGCTCCGGCCGGCGCAGCCGCGCCTGAGCACCGGCCAGCGCCGGGCGGTTCGCCGGGCTGCGCGCCCGGCCGTGGGCGGTGCAGCTGATCCTGCTGGCCTGCTACCTGCTGGCCGGCGTCGCGGTCACCCTGCCGCGGGCCACCCTGATGACCGGCAGGCTGCCGCTGACCGGTGACCAGGCTCAGTACGTGTGGAGCATGTGGTGGGTCGCGCACCAGGTCAGCCACCTGTCGAACCCGTACTTCACCAACCACCTCGCGGCCCCGGTCGGCGTCCAGCTTGGCCCGGACACGCTGATGCCGCTGCTCGGCCTGATCATGACGCCGGTGACGCTGCTGTTCGGGCCGGCCGCCGCCTACAACGTGCTGGTCGTGGCCGCGCCCGGGCTTGCCGCTTACGCCATGTACCGGGCGGCCAGGCTGTGGCTGCCAGGCACCGCGGCGGCGGCAGCGGGGTCGTCCTCAAGGACTATCGCCGTCGGGCCGATCGCGGCCGGCGCCTTCTTCGGCCTGTCCAGCATGCTGACCTCGCAGGACTGGCTGCATATCCACACCGCGATGGGGTGCGTGTTCCTGCCGCTGCTGCTCGAGGCGACGGTCAGGTTGCGCCGCGGCCCGACCGTGCGGCGCGCGATCATCGCCGGCCTGGTGCTTGGCGCGACCATGCTGGTGGACCAGGAGTCCGCGCTGCTCGCCGTGATCCTGGCCGTGCTGGTGCTGCTGCCCTGGCTGGTGCGCCAGCCGAGCATGGCCAAGCTGCGCGCGACCGCGATCGGCGCGGTCAGCGCGATCGTGGTGGCCAGCCCGCAGTTGCTTGCCATGCTCGCGGCCGGCGGCAAGGGCGGCACCGCGCCGCCGCCCACCTCCAACTACGTGACCTACGCGGCCGAGCTGAACAGCCTGTTCTCGCCGTCACCGCGGCTGTCCAGTTACAAGCTGGGCGCGCTGGCCGCCGGCTACGGCGAGCACACCACCGCCGAGCTGATCACCACGTTCGGCCTGATGCTGACGCTGATGGCGGTGCTCGGGCTGATCGTCAGCTGGCGGCGGCCGGCCAGCAAGCGGCTGGCGCTGCTCTGGCTCGGCTGCGCGGTGCTGTCGCTCGGCCCCACCGTGGCCATCGGCAACAGCCAGTACATCCCGTTCGCGACCACCTGGCACGGCATCAAGGTCTCGATGATCATGCCGTACACCTGGCTGATCCGGATGCCGGTGCTGTCGTCGTTCCGGGAGGCCGACCGGCTCGCGCTGCTCGGGCTGGTGGGCGCGGCGCTGCTGGCCGGGGCTGGCATCGACTGGCTGCGGCAGCACTCAAGGCCGGTGTTCGCGGTGACCGTCGTGCTGGCGGCGCTTGAGTTCGGCTGGGGCGGCCCGGCCGGCCAGCCCACCATGCCGACCACGCTGCCGCGGCTCGACCGGCCGGTCGCGGCGGACACCTCGGGCTCGATCGTGGTGGATGTCCCGTTCATGGTCCGCGGCCCCGAGCGGTACGGCGAGGACGCCTCGCCTGCCGCGCTGGTGCTCGCCACCGCCGACGGCCACCCGCGGGCGATCTCCTACACCTCGGGCATCCAGCGGCGCACGGTCAGCGGGATCAGCAGGCACGCCTTCTATGCCGGGCTGGTCGCGGCGCAGGCCGGCCGGCCGATCAGCGCCGCCGAGCTTGCCGCGGCCCGCCGCGACCTGCGCACGCTGCACGTCGGCTGGCTGATGGTGTGGCCGCCGCGGTGGCTGCAGGGCTACGTGCCTGGCGCGTACGCCGGCCTGCACTACGGCGAGATCCGCAGCTACCTGGCCGAGACCGGGTTCGTCCGCGACTACGAGGCCAACGGCGTGGTGGTCTACCGGCCGCAGGGCGCCGGCCGCTGACCATCGCCGCGGGCTAGCGGCGGCTGGCCCGCAGCATCAGCGACACGCCTGGCAGCGCGTGCACAGGCAACCAGCGCTCCGCCACGATGACCGCGGTCAGCGCGGCGTTCAGCGCCGGGTTCACGCTGCCGAGATCGCTGCCCTTGAGCGACTTGCGGTGCCACGCCACGACCGGCCTGAGCAGCACGTTCCAGCTCCAGAGCTGCTCGATCGCCAGGTCGGCCTTGTGCATCAGCTCGGCCAGCGAATCCCTGCTGTACCGCCTGACATGGCCGACCGACTCGTCGTGCGACGACCAGAGCGCCATATCGCAGGGCACGGCGATCAGCGCCGTGCCGCCCG
>JASHQL010000343.1 GCA_030039155.1 Streptosporangiaceae bacterium
GCCGACGAGGACCTTGCCGCGCCGGCCCCGGCCAGGCCGGCCAGGCCAGCCAGGCCAGCCCGCCGGATCAGCGGCAAGCCGCAGACCCGTAGGTCCAAGCCGGACTCCAGGAGGCCTGCCCGAGCGGCAGCCGCCACCGCCGCTGTTGGCACGCGCCAGCCGGTCACCGGTCAGCCAGTCACCGGTCAGCCGGCCGCCGGGCGCCCGGCCGCCGGGCGGCCGGGCGCAGACCGGCGTGCGAGCCGGGCAAAGGGCGGGCTTGGCAGGCGGATCCTGCGTCATCCGGTCTGGATCGCGGGCGGAGTCGCCGTGGTGGCGGCGGCGGGCATCGGAATCAAGCTGGCAATGCCCGGCGGCACGCCGCACGTGATCACGACTCCGCAGCACCTGACCGGCTACGTCCAGCAGCCCCAGCTTGCCGCGACCGCCGAGGCGCAGAAGCTGCGGAACCAGATCGTCCGGCAGAGCGGCGGCGAGGTCAGCCACGTCGTCTACGCCGCGTATCAGGGCACTGAGGCTACGAATCCGCCGATCCTCCTGTTCATCGGGGGCAACCTGTCAGGGAGCTCGGCTAGCTCGTTCATCTCAAGCTTTATCGGCATGGTCCCGCGCGCCGTTACGGTGCAGCCAGGATCGCTAGGCGGCGCCGCTGCCTGCGCACCGAGCCAGAACGGCAAGCCGGCCGAATGCGCATGGGCTGACAACGACACGTTCGGCCTGATCTTGTCGCCGTCGCTCAGCGTGACCGCGCTCGGGAACGAGATGCGCCAGCTGCGCCCGCAGGTGGAGCGCCGGGCGAAGTAAGCCTGGCCGGCAGCCGCTAGCTCTTGTCCTCGCCGGCTGGATCCGATCCAGCCGTGGGCTCGCCAGCACCCTGGTCGGCGGGCGCCGGCTTCGCCGGGCGCAGCGACAGCCTGGCGATCGCGATCGTGATCGCCCCGGCCAGCACTGCCAGGCCGGCCAGCTGGCCGCCGATGAACCTGGAGTCAAGTGGCGTGGCGTTCGCCGCGGTCGCCAGCTGTGCGTGCTTCGTGCCGTGGCCGGTTGCCGGGTCGGACGTGCCGGTGCTCGGTGACACGGTCGGGAACAGGCCCGATGGGTCGGTCGGTGACGTTCCCGGGATCGCCGGCAGCGTCACCGGCGGGATCGTCGACGGCGCCGACGGCTGAGTCGACGGGCTGACCGGCGCGAGCACGACCACGCTGGCGGTGGCGCGGAAGCCGAGATCACGATGCCCAGCGGCCTTCGCGATGAGCTCGACCTGCTCGCCGAGCGCTGCCTTCTTGCCGACCTTCACGACCGCCTGCAGTTCGTCAGCCTGGCCGACCGGCAGGCTGCCCAGGCTGCAGACCCTGGCCTTGACCGACGGGCAGATGCTGTAGCCCGGCTGCTGCACGTACTTGGCGCGGCCGGCCGCGATCGTCACCGCGACGTCCTTACTGGTGCCGTGCGTGCTCCAGACCCAGATCGCATAGCTGGCCGTGTGGCCAGGCCGGATCCCGGACACCGAGTAGGCCTGGACGGCCACGCATAGCTGCGGCTTGACCTTGGCAGGCGGCGGGCTGCTGGTGCTTGGCGACGGGCTCGGCGAGGTGCTCGGGCTGCTGGTGCTGGGTGACGGGCTTGGCGTGCTGCTCGCTGTCGGGCTCTTCGGGCTCTTGCTGGTGCTGGACGGCGTCGGGCTGCTCTTCACGGTGGGCGCCGGCGAACTGGACGTTGAGCTGGTGCTCGGCGACGGCGACGGAGTGCTCGAGCCGGTGTTGCTGTTGGACGGCGACGGGCTGCCGGACTTCGTCGCGGACCGCGACGGAGTCGCTGACCTGGACTTGGTGGCTGGCGTGGTCGGGCTCGCGGACCTGGTGATGGTGGTCATGCCGGTGCTGTCCGGGGTCGCCCCGGACGCGACCTTGGGCTGGCGGCGCTTGTGCCCGGCAACGCTATGGCGGCTCGCGCCCGCGGCCACCGCGGCCGTCAGCTTGGCGGCCTTGGGCCGGACGGAGCAGTCGACCTTCTCGATCGGCGGGTTGCCGCCTGACTGGTGGCCGAGCGTCGACACGCTGGCAAGCGCCACGCCGACCAGGCCCAGGTTCACCAGCACGACGCCGACTGCGAGCGCGCTGAGCGCCAGCGTCCTGCGGACCTGCATCCTCACCTGGCCAGCCTCGCGATCGAAGTTTCCGCCAAGGGTGTGTCGCCACCCGCCATGACATTCACATTATGCACTCCTTGGCCCAGGCCCCTTACCTGCCCGTTTTCTATCCCTAAGATTCACGAACATGTCATCAGCGTCGAACCTGGTCCGTCCTGGCCCATCCTGGCTGCCGCCTGCAGCGAGCCGCAGCCGATGACCGGCGACGTTCTGACCAGGCAGTCACGGCCCCCTGACCTGGTGCTGCAGTACGGCGACCGGGCCGATCAGGTGGCAGACCTGCGGCTGCCGGCCGGCCAAGGGGCGAGCGCCGCACCATCCGGCGTTCCGCTGGTGATCTTCCTGCACGGCGGGTTCTGGCGGGCCGCCTACGACCGGGCGCACACCGGCCCGCTCGCCGAGGGGCTGGCCGCGGCCGGCCTGGCCGTCTGCGCGCCCGAGTACCGCAGGACCGGCCAGCGCGGCGGTGGCTGGCCTGGCACCTTCGACGACATCGCCGCGGCGGTCGACGCGCTGCCCGCCCTGGTCGCCTCGGCAACTGGCGGCCGGGCCGGCCTCGGACCGGTGGTGCTGGCCGGCCACTCGGCCGGCGGCCAGCTCGCGCTCTGGGCGGCGTCCAGGAGCAGGCTGCCGTCCGGCACGAGCTGGCACGCCGAGGTGGCGGTCAGCGGCGTGGTGAGCCTGGCCGGGGTGTGCGAGCTTGCCGAATGCTTCCGGCGCAGGATCGGCGGCGGCGCGGCCAGGGCGCTGATGGGCGGCGGCCCGGCCCGGTACCCAGACCGGTACGCGGCCGCCGATCC
>JASHQL010000344.1 GCA_030039155.1 Streptosporangiaceae bacterium
GGTGGACACCCTGGTCATCCGCGGCTACGTCGACCGGACTGAGGACCCGGCCGACCGGCGGCGGATGCGGCTCACGCTCACCGAGCGGGGCAGGGCCGCGTCGGAAACGGTGTACAGAACGGTCGTCGACGTGGACGCCCGGCTGGTGGCAATCGTCGGCGCCGAGCGGATGGCGCACACCAAGGAAACCCTCGCCGCGCTGGTCAGCCTCTACACGCCGGCGGCACCGGGCCGCTAGCGAATGCGGGCGCGCACGCCCGCTGGCTAGCGCTGCGGCCCGTGCCCGGCGGGCGCGGCGGCCAGCGCGAACGCCAGCAGTGAATTCGCCGTGTAGTCGTCGGCCGGCTCGACCGACGGCCAGCTCACCACGTTGTCCTCGTAGCCGACCGTCTTGGTGTTAAACGGCTTGAAGTGACCGGCGCTGCAGCGGCGCATGCCGGATACGGTGCCAAGGCCGACGAAGTTGCCGATGCTGCTCGGCCCGTCGGTGGTGGCGCCGAGCTGGATGTCGCCCTTGCCGGTCAGCGACCCGGCCAGGTTCGCGATCTCGCTCTGCATGCAGTGCGGGAAGGTGTCACCGGCGCCGACGGTGAACGAGCTGCCCCAGGCGTTGGCGCCGAGCGCGAAGTTGAGCTGCTGCTGCGCGAACGCCGCGTACTGCGCCGAGCCGCCGTAGTGCTGGTACAGCGCGTTGGTGATGAACAGGCCGAACGCGTGCGGGGTTGCGTCGCTCGGGCCGAGATCGGTGCCGAGCTCGAACGGGTCGCCCTCGGCCCAGCGCTCGCCGAGCCGCAGCTGCGCGGCCATGTCATCGAGCAGCGCCTGCGGGCTGATCACCGGCTTCAGGTGGCCGGACAGCCTGCCGCGCGCACCGAGCATCGCCTGCAGCAGCTCGGCCTCGCCGATCGCGC
Organism: Streptosporangiaceae bacterium; assembly: GCA_030039155.1. GTDB lineage: Bacteria > Actinomycetota > Actinomycetes > Streptosporangiales > Streptosporangiaceae > JOPF074. The sequence continues at coordinate 912 of JASHQL010000344.1, forward strand.
CGTTGTCGTACAGGTTCAGCGTGTCGCCGCCGACCGGGTGTCCCTGCGCGATGTAGGCCCGCGCCCAGTGCCCGGCCAGCCGCAGGTCGGCCCGCAGTTGCGCGGCCGGCGCGTGCGTCGCCTCGTCGGCCAGCGCCAGCTCGGCCGCGCCCCAGAGCATGTCGCTCTTCCACTCGGTGCCCGGGTAGTAGTCGTGCGGGAACGTGGTCACGATCTGCCCGACGTGCCTGGTCTTGGCCATGGCGTAGATGCCGCGGGCGAGCCGCAGCAGGTGCCGCGCCTCCGCCGGGTCGGACCTGGCGTCGAGCTGCGCGGCCAGCGCGAAGTCCGCGGCGAACCGGCCGGCGAAGTCGGGGCTGATCGGCTTGCCGGGCGGCGCGGCCTCGAAGACCGGCCGGTACTTCACGTAGTACGCGGTCGGCCCGGGCTTGCCGCCGCGCTTGACGTCCATCCGGTCCTCTGCCTGCGGCAGGAACCAGAAGTTGTAGTCGCCCTGGATGGTGTTGCTGGCGTTGCCGTTCCCGATGCCGACCTGGATGTACAGGACCTTCTTCACCGGGTTCCAGAGGCGCTGCAGCCAGCTCAGCCCGTAGTCGGCCTCGGGCAGCAGGGTGCCGTACTCGCCGGGGAAGTCGCGGGCGGCGAGCAGCATCAGCCCGTCGGCGTAGCTGGCGGTGTAGGCGAACTTCTCGTAGCCGCCGCCGGCGTCGAACCAGCCGCCCGACACGTCGACCGGGCCGCCGATCCGGTGGAACTTGCCGAGCAGGTTGTCGTTGCTGTCATAGCGCGGCGTCCGGTACACGAACGCATGCCGGTCGGTCAGGTTGGCAGGCTCGCGGTCGAGCACCGAATGCTCGACGTCGTCGCCGTCACGCTCCGAGGTGAAATACCTGACCGCGTTGAGCACGAGCTGGTGATACAGCGCCGCGGGCTGGCCGATCTGGAACCGCGGCGAGGTCGCGGTGGCGGCGCCCGCGTGTACCACGATGCGGTAACTGCCCGGCCGCCGCAGCTGGCTGAAGTTCAGCAGGTAGACCGCGTGGTAGCTGGCGTTCCAGCGGCCGACGTCGTCGGTGGAGGTGCCGGAGTAGGTCCACTGCCCGTCCTGCACGGCGAAGCTGACGCTGCGCACCTTGGCCGGCAGCATCACGTACGCCACCTTGCTGGCGTCGCTGCCGTAGCCGACCTGGTTCACCCGCACCTGCGGCGCGGCGGCTGCCTTGGCCGTGGCGGCGCCCGCGCCGGCTGCCGACACCAGGCCGGCCGCGGTGACCAGGCCGGTCAGCGCCGCGGCAAGCCGCCATGAGGTGTATCGCATTTGCTACCGAAACGTACTGAACAAAACAGGTGAGTTCAACCCATAGCCAGGGCAAGATACCGGCGGCCTGCCGCCAGCCGAGCTGGCTCGCCCCGGCTAGTGCAGCTTGCTCATCTCGCTGGCCCGCTCGGCTGACTCCGATCGACTGGCGAGCATTTCCCTGGCCGCCATCGCGAGCAGGTGCGGCACCAGGTCGGTTGACCTGCGCACCACCCAGGCGGTGCCCTTGGTGGCCATCCAGCCGATCACGGCAAGCTTGCTCGGCGGCGGGTTCTCCGGCTCGGCGCCAGGCGGTTCGGCCACCAGCAAACCGGTGGCGGCGAGCTGCGCGTGGAACCGGCGCGCGATCAGCCGGTGACCGCGCTCGTTGGGGTGCAGGCGATCGGCCGCCCACATCCGCTTCTCGTAGGTCTCCTCGTCGCCGGCCGCGTCGAAGTGCAGCGTGCCGTACCTGGCGGAAACCTCGTCCATGATGCCGTTGATCAGGTGCGCCCGCCTGGCCAGCGGCCTGGCGATCGCGCCGGGCGCGCCGAGCATCTGACCGGGATCAGGCAGCCGCATGGTGAGCACTTCGGCCCCGGAGGCGCGCAGCGCGCCGACCACGTGGTCGGCCGAGGCGGCGATCCGGTCGGGGTTGAAGTTCGACCGCAGGGTGTCGTTGACCCCGAACACCACGCTCGCCACGTCGGGCCTGCATTCCAGCGCCCGCGGCAGCTGGTCCCGCTCGACATCAGCCATGCAGGCGCCGTTCCCGGCCAGGATGTAAAGCTCAGGATCTGGCAGCGTGTCAGCCAGCAGCCTGGCCCAGCCGCGCCATCTCCGGCCATCAGCGTCCTTGACAGGATCGCCGACACCCAGCGTGATCGAGTCGCCGAGCGCCGTGAATACGGTCATGCCGCCCTCGCTTCAGCTTCCTCGGCCATTGGCAGCGCCCTGGCCTGGCCCAGTACCGCATCGTAGTGGCCGATCAGCTCCTCGCACCTGGCCGGCCAGCCGCGATTGAGCACCGAGCAGCGCGCCGCCATGCCCTGCACGGTACGCAGGTCGGCGTCGCGGACCAGCCTGGACACCGCGTCCGCGATCGCCTGGCCGTCGCCAGGGGTGACCAGGAAGCCGGTGGCGCCGTCTTCCACCAGGTCGACGGGCCCGCCGGCGGCCGGCGCGACGATCGGCAGGCCGCTCGCCGCGGCCTCCTGCAGCGTGTTGCCGAATGTCTCGTGCGGACCGCTATGCACGAATATGTCGAAGCTGGCGTACAGCCTGGCCAGGTCCTCGCCCTCGCGCTGGCCGAGGAACTCAGCCGTCGGCAGCGCCCGCCGCACCAGCTGGGCCGATGGCCCGTCGCCGACGATGACCAGCCGGACGCCTGGCAGGTCGCCGACCTGGGCCAGCAGGTCAAGCCGCTTCTCGGCGGCCAGCCTGCCGACGTAGCCGACGATGACCTCGCCGCCAGGGGCGAGCCTGGCCCGCAGCTGCTGGCTGCGCTTCTCCGGGTCGAACCTGCTGGTGTCGACGCCCCTGCCCCACAGGAACACCCGCTCGAAGCCGCGGGCCTGCAGTTCGGTCGCGGTTGCCGAAGACGGCGCCAGCGTGCGGGTCGCGCCGTTGTGGATCCGGCGCATGTAGCGCCAGGCAAATGCCTCGCCCGCGGCGCCGGCGTGGAAGTAGGCGCGGGCGTAGGCAGCCATGTCGGTGGCGTACACGGCGACCGATGGCAGGCCCTGCCGCCCGGCGGCGAACCGCCCGCTGGCACCGATCACCACGGGGCCGGACAGGTGCACCAGGTCGGTCCTGTGGCTGGCGATCGCTGCCGAGACCTTCCGGCCGGGCAGGCCGACCCGGAATCCGCGATAGAGGGGAAGTGCGAGCGAGGGCACCCGGACGACCGGATAGTCGAGCTTCCGGTCCGGGCGGTCAGCCCCGCGGGCTGGCTCTGGCGCGATGATCAATGGCTGATGACCACGGCTCGCCAGATGCTCGGCGACGCGCATAGCGGTATGCGCGACGCCGTTGACATCGGGTGGGAAGGACTCTGTGACATATGCGATGCGCACACCCATAAGATCGCGTACGCAACCCATCCGTTGGACCCGACGCCGTGACATTGAGGCAAACAGTAGATGACATGTAGTGGGTGAATCCGCAGGTCACAGCGGTACATGCGAGGTGTGTGGGGGCAGAAGATGTCTGCGAAGCGCCGACTTAAGGACGTCGCGCAGGGCACAATACGGACCGACCGTATCTTGCTCACAGCACTGTCGGTAGCCGACGCCGAGGAGATGGCTGAGGTACTCGGCGATCCCGGGCTTTACCAGTACACCGGCGGCGGCCCGCCGTCGCCGCAGCAGCTGCGGGCGACCTACCGGCGGCAGCTGGCCGGCCCGGCCGATGGCGGGGAGATCTGGCGGAACTGGATCATCAGGGCCAGGCCGGGCGGGCAGCCGGTCGGCTACCTGCAGGCGACCATCTCGGCCGACTGGCGCAGGGCCGAGCTCGCCTGGGTGATCGGCGCCGGCTGGCAGCGGCGCGGCTACGCCACCGAGGCCGCCAAGGCGGTCGCTGACTGGCTCAGGGCACGCGGCGTCGGCACGCTGCAGGCGCACATTCACCCGGACCACGAGGCGTCCGCGCGGGTGGCCGCCAGGATCGGGCTGCGGCCGACCGGGACCATGCAGGATGGCGAGCAGCTCTGGCTGAGCGAGGATGAGCCGCCAGCGTCCGCCAGCTCCGCGACGACCGAGACATCGCACGGCTCGGGCACCGACCAGCAGCCGACCTAGCCCACGTCGGCGAAGCCTGGATCGCCGCGGCTGCCCCTCAGGTTCACCGCCGTTGTCCTGGTCATGGCGCCGGGCAGGTCGCTGCCAGGTGCCGGCCGCCCTGGCTGCCGGTGATCACGGCGGGCTGGTCCTGCTGGCCGAACGGCCGCCACCGCGCGGTCAGCCGCACCGGGCTGGCGCCGGGGATGTGCACGGTCAGCCGCGCCAGCACCGTGTCGGCCGACTGGTTCCAGCTGGCCACCCCGTCGATCGCGGCGTTGGTCACCCAGCGGACTGCGCTGAGCGAGATCCGCAGCACGTTCCCGCCAGCGAAGCTGATCCGGCCGCCGCGAAGCCCCAGGTCGTGGCGCCCTGCCAGCAGCGGGAACCGGCTGATCTCGTCAGCCACGGCGGCGATCGCGACCGCCGCCGCCTGCCTGGCCTGGCGGCCGGCGGTGTTCCCAGCGGCCGGCCGCGCCGGCACCGCGTCAGCCAGCCGCAGCGGATAGCGCCCGACGGTGTGGATCGGCGCGACCCGCCGGGCGCACGCCGTGTTCTCGCTGGCCAGCCGGCCGGGGTGCAGCACGAACCGCTGGTAGATCGAGGCCGGGCAGGAGTCGTCGGCGTCCTGCAGCGTGACGTGCGTCAGGTTCGCCACCCGGACGACCCGTGCGGACTTGCCCATCTGCCTGGCCACCAGGGTGGCCCCGTCCAGCCAAGGGGTCAGCGAGTCGAAGGTGCCTGACAAGATCAGCACCGGCAGCCTGGCCGGCACCAGCGGCGGCCTGCGGGTGATCGGCGTGACCAGCCTGGCCGGCTTCGGCCAGTCAAGGCAGCTCGAGTAGGCCTCGGTGTACTGATCCATGTCCGTCCACTGCGCGATGCTGAACGGCGCGAACACCCGCCGCGGCTCGGCCCGCTCGGCGGCGCGGTACTGCCGCAGCCGGGTGGCCGGCGAAGCGGTCCGGCTGAACAGCTGCACGTAGTCGGTGCAGCCGACCGCGAAGTACAGCCCGTCGCTGAACTCCGGCAGCGGGTAGTTGGTGTCGTCGAAGCCGATCGACAGCGCGGCAATCCGCAGCAGCGGCGCCTTGTCGCCGTGCCGCAGCAGCGCCCGCGCCGCCGCGTCGAGATCGCGGTACACGACCGGGTCGAAGCCGGCGTTGTTCACCAGGTTCACCAGCGTCTGCACGGTGACCGTGAGCCTGGTCCTGGTACCGGACTCGCT
>JASHQL010000037.1 GCA_030039155.1 Streptosporangiaceae bacterium
CCCTCGAGCATTTCCCCGTGACGCTCAAGCTGCTGCCTCTGACCCTCAAGCTGCCGCTCCTGGCGCTCAAGCAGCTGCTCGTGACGCCCAAGCAGCTGCCCCTGGCGGTCAAGCTGCCGCCCCTGGCGCTCAAGCTGCTGCGCCTGACGGTCCTGCGTGGCACGTATCGCCTGGGTGTCCTCGCGGACGAGCGAGAGGCCGTAAGCAACGCCGTCTATCTTGCCGGGCAAGATGTGCCGCATCTGCAGCTCTAACGCCGAGACCCGCGTCTCGAGCGCCGCGTACTCCGCGGTCATGCCGCCATCCTCTCAGATCGGACCTCGCGCGCCTGTCCATCGCGTGCTCATCGGCGCCATCCTCTCGCGCCCCGCTGACACCGGCGCTCGGGTCACGAGTCCGGCGGCTGCATCGAGCGGAGCAGCTCATCGGTGGCGGGGTCGGGCTCGCCGCCGAAGTACCGGGCGAGCACCTCGCTGAACAGCTCGTTCTCCGGAGCCGCCCGCAGGAACAAGGTCATCGACGACCGCAGCTTCTGCGCGTCAAGCGGCCCGAAGATCTGCTCGGCGGTGCGGCCACGGAGCCCGGTGAGGATCTCGCCGGATTCCGCCAGCCGCTGGCCGAGCACCGGGTGGGCCAGGTACGCCCGCGCCTCGGCCAGCGAACAGATCGCGTAGTGCCGCGAGGTCGGGCTCATGCCGAGGCCGACGACCTGCGGGAACACGAACCACATCCAGTGGCTTACCTTCCGGCCGCCGCGCAGTTCGGCGATCGCGGCCTGATAGGTGCCAGCCGCGTCCTGCGCAGCAACGAAGCGGCTCAGCTGAAACCCGTCGGCCATCAGCCGTAGCTCTCCTCGATGGCCGCGGAGATCATCGTGCAGACGACCTTGAAGCAGCGCAGCATGTCGCGCGCGGCCGGGGTGAGGTAGGCGATGGTCCGGTCGCCGGTCCGCTGCACGCCTGGCACCAGCGAAGCGGCCAGCGCAAGCTGCGCCGCGTCCACCTCGATGTCGACGCGGTACTCGGGCTCCCTGGAAGGCGGCTGGCGGCCGGCCAGCGCCGCGGCCCGCCTGGCCGCCTGCCTGATCGCCGCGCCGGTGACGGCCGGCGGGCTGCAGATTGCCGAGTACCTGCTCACGCACTGCTTGACCGGGACGGCCTGTGCGCCGGGCGCGTAGGCCTGCGCGTCGGCGCAGGTCCTGTCGTCGCCGGTGACCAGCACGACCGGCACGCCCAGCTCGGCTGCGACCATCGAGTTCAGCCTGCCCTCGCTGGCGGGCTTGCCGTTCAGCCAGACGCCGGTAATGGAGTTTGCGAGGAACGTGTGCGCCAGCACGCCCTCGGCGCCCGCGCCGGCGTGGTAGCCGAGGAACGCCACAGCGGCCACGTCCGGATCGTCGATGCCCTCGAGCATGGACAGTTCCTTGTGCCTGCCGGTCAGCATGGTGGCCCGCTCGTCCAGCTCCTCGAGCAGCAGGTTGCGCATGCTCGCGTGCGCCTCGTTCACCAGCACGCCGGTCGCGCCGCCGTCATACAGCCCGGCGATCGCGGCGTTCACGTCACCGGTGAACATGCGCCTGCACCGCTGCCACTGCTCGGTGCCTGGCCGCACGTCGGCCGGCCAGGTCACGCCGGTCGCGCCCTCCATGTCCGCCGAGATCAGCACCTTCACCGTGCCTCGCTCCCCTCTGCTGGCCTGTGCGGACGATCCCCCTGGGTGGCCGGCGCCGCGCGGCGCAAGGTCATCGACTGGAACCGGTGCTCGCCGAGATCACGGACGTGGAAGTCGACGATCTCGAAGAACGCCGACATCGCGGCGGTGAGCTGCTGGTCGGTCCGCCAGGAGAAGAACCTGGGCGGCACGTGGTAGTCGTCGTCGGCGATGCCCTCGGTGCCCTCGCCGCCCCAGACCCCGGCGAACATCAGCCCGCCTGGCCGCAGCACGAACCGCAGCGCGCGCAGCACCGCGGGCAGGTCGGCGTTCGGCACGTGCAGCAGGCAGTTCATCGCGTACACGGCGTCGAACGAGGCGGCCGGCAGGCCGAGCGAGAGGAAGTCGGCAACCCTCGCGTCCAGGCCCTTGGCCAGGCAGTACGCCACCATCTCGGGCGAGTTGTCGGTGGCCACCACGGCGAGCCCGCTGGCGGCGAAGAACTGGCTGTCCTGGCCGGCCCCGGCACCGACCTCGAGCAGCCGGACCGCGTGCCCCGCGCCCAGCCGGACCGCCCGCTCCGCGCGCAGCCGGACCGCCCGCTCGGCCCGTAGCCGGTCGAGGAAGGCCGCTCGCTCGGCCAGTTTCCAGGCAGCCTTCTCGGTCCGGTCGCGCCGCTGCGCGCTGCCGTCGTAGGCGGCGCGCAGGCTGGCCGCTACCTGCTGGTAGGTCGGCTGGCTGGCCAGTTCTGCCTCGGGCACGGTCCGATCTTGTCAGACCCGGCCGGCCTCCGACTACGCTGCGTTGCATGACGGACCTGCGGACTCCGGCAGAACATGCCGCCCAGATCGGCGCCGCACGAGACCGGCTGGTCGAGTTCGTGCTGGCCTGCCCCGATGACGTCTGGCGCGCCCGCCCGCTGGCTGACCGCGGCGACCGGCGCCCGACCGGCGTCATCGCCGATCACGTAGCGCACGCATATGAGTACATGGGCGGGTTCATCGGCCAGTTGCTGTCCGGTGTTGACCCGCAGCTCGACGTGGCAATGATCGACAGGCTGAACGCGGAGCACGCCGCGCTCGCCGCCGGAACGACGCAGCAGGCAGTGGCCGAGCACCTGACCGCCAGCGGCGACGAGCTGATCGCGCTGGTATCCGGGCTGACCGCGGCCGACCTCGAGGCGGCGGGCGGCAAGGTCCGCAGGCTGGCCGAGATCTGCGCCAGGCACCCGGACACGCACAGGACCGAACTCGAGGAAGCGATCAGCCGCCGGCCGTTATCCGTTTTCAGGCCGGGAACGAGGACCACGTGGCTGGTCGGGCGGCGCCCCGAACGGCGGCTTACGGCAGGGCGGAGATGAGGACCTGGACCGGCTTGCGCCTGCCGGTATAGAACGGGATTTCCACCCTGGTGTGCCGTCTGGCCCTGGCACCGCGCAGGTGCCGCATCAGGTCCACGATCCTGTGCAGTTCGTCGGCCTCGAACGCCAGCATCCACTCGTAGTCGTTGAGCGAGAAGCAGGCCACGGTGTTGGCCCTGACGTCGGGGTAGTTACGCGCCATCCGGCCGTGCTCGGCGAGCAGTTCACGGCGCTCGGCGTCGTCGAGCAGGTACCACTCGTAGGACCGCACGAACGGGTAGATGCTGAGCCACTCCTTCGGCTGCTCCCCGGCCAGGAACGCTGGGATGTGGCTCTTGTTGAACTCGGCTGGCCGGTGCAGCGCCATCGCGGAGAACACCGGCTCGCTGGCCCGGCCAAGCCCGGTCCTGCGGAACCTGGCGTACATCTCCTGCAGGTCGTCGGCGGTGTTGGCGACCCACCAGAACATGTAGTCGGCATCGGACCGCATGCCCTGCACGTCGTAGCTGCCGCGAGTGATCACTCCCTTGCCGGCGGCCTGGTCGCATAGTTCCTCGACCTCGGCGGCGAGCCCGATCCTGCCGCCGCCGCTGGCGGCGCCTGCCGCGTCCACGGCCGCTGGCCCGCTGACCTTGAACACCGACCACATGACGTACCGGATCAGCTCGTTGAGGTCGCGAGCCTTCGGCCGGTCCGGTTGCCTGGCGGCAGCCTGCGCTGGCTGCTCCAGGTCCTGCTGCCTCGGCTCGCCGGACACCGGCACCGGCTGGGCAGCAAATTGCCTTGGTTCACCCTCGGTCATGACCTCATGTCTACCAGAGCCTGCCGCCGCCGACGGCACCCCGTCGGGCGCGCCCACGGTTTCGGCGGAGCCCGCTGCTGCCTGCCGATGAGCTGCGGCGCGGCGGTCAGCCGGACCGAGCCGCCACCGCCTCGATCTCGACCAGCTGGCCGGGGTAACCGAGCACGCCCACGCCGAGCAGCGTGCTCGGCGCGTCGTGCTCGCCGAAGCACGCCCGCACCACGTTCCACACCGCGACCAGGTCGGCGCGGTCGGCCGAGGCCACGTAGACGGTCGTCTTCAGCACATCGGCCAGGCCGGCGCCGGCGGCCGCGAGCGCGGTGCGCAGGTTGGCCATGGCCTGGCTCGCCTGGGCTGGCAGGTCGGCGCCGCCGACCACGTTGCCGTCGGCGTCGATCGGGCAGGCGCCCGCGGTGAAGATCAGGCTGCCGGGCGCGGCGGCCGCGGCGTAGGCGTACGGGGCCTGCGGATACAGGCCGGGAACCCGGATCAGCTCGGCTGGCATCCGGCCATCATCGCGGTCAGGCTAGCGGGCTGTCGACGCGATTCGCGGCCGGTGACCGCAGCCAGGCGAGTAGCTGATCGGCCGCCTGCCTGGCAGTGGCGATGCATGCGGGAATCCCCACGCCGTCGTAGGCGGCGCCGCAGACGGCCAGCCCTGGCTGGGCGGCCACGCCCGCCCTGATCCTGGCAACCCGGTCCAGGTGGCCGACGCTGTACTGCGGCAGGCCGCCGCCCCACCTGGTGACGATCGCGTCGGCGGGCGGCCCGGATACGCCGGTCGCCTCGGCGAGATCCGCGGCCGCGAGACCGGCGAGCTCGGCGTCGTCGCGCTGCAGCACCGCCTCGTCGCCAAGCCTGCCGAGCGAGCACCTGACCAGGTGCAGGTCGCCGGCCTTGTGGCTGTTCGCGGCGCGGCGCAGGTGCGGCCACTTCACCGTGCTGAGGGTCACGGCCTTGACCGGGTGACCGTCGACGGCCGGCACCAGGAAGCCGCTGAGCGCCAG
>JASHQL010000345.1 GCA_030039155.1 Streptosporangiaceae bacterium
TGTCTGCCCTGCCATGCCCATTCACCTGGCATTTCCCGGTCCGCGGCGGACCCACGGGGCGGCGGCATGCCGGGCGCCAAAATTTCTCCGGGAACGGCGTGTCGGCAGCGCCGGACGTCGGACGCGCCCTGCCAGTCGATAACTGTACGTAACCGGATGTATACGCGTTCGCATCACCGGCCCGCCCGCAGCCCGGAACGATGGACAGCGGCGTGACTTGCAGCACCAGCTGAGGAGGGAATCCCGGTATGCGATCAAGGCGAGCCCGCAGCGAACCCGGCCACTACCAGGTCAGGCCGGCCTGCCGGCGGGCCGGCCGGCTTCGCGGGACCGCGCTGGTGATCGCGACCGCGATGACCGCGATCGGCTACCTGGCCGGTCCCGCCTCGGCCAGCGCCGGCCACCTGCACGCGCCGGCCCGCGGGCCCGCGCACCAGGCTGCCAGCCACGCCGACTACCGGCGCGCCTGCGGCGTCACCACCAGCCCCGGCCGGGCCGCCTGCATGGCACTGGTCAGGACCAACGTTGTCCAGCGCACCGAAGCGCAGGTCAGGTCCGCGGCCAGCCCGGACGCGATAACGGGGTACAGCCCGGCAAACCTGCGCGCCGCCTACAACCTGCCCGCCACCGGCGGCAGCGGGCAGACCGTCGCGGTGATCGACGCCTACAACGACCCGAAGGCGGCAAGTGACCTGGCCACCTACCGGGCGCAGTGGGGCCTGCCGGCCTGCACCGGCAGTTGCTTCCGGCAGGTGAACCAAAGCGGCCAGGCAAGCCCGCTGCCGACGGCCGCTGGCAGTTCCGGCTGGGCGACCGAGGAGTCGCTTGACATCGAGATGGTGTCCGCCATCTGCCCGAGCTGCAACATCCTGCTGGTCGAGGCGAACAGCCCCACGCTGGCCAACCTCGGGACCGCGGTCAACACCGCGGTCAGCCTCGGCGCCGACTACGTGTCGAACAGTTACGGCGGCTCGGAGTCCGGGTCGGACAGCGGGTACGACTCCTCCTACTTCAACCACCCCGGCGTGGCGATCACCGCCTCGGCGGGTGACGACGGCTACGGCGTGTCCTACCCGGCCGCGTCGCGCTACGTGACGGCGGTCGGCGGCACCACGCTGACCACGGCCAGCAACGCCCGCGGCTGGACCGAAACCGTCTGGGGCAGCGCAGCGGGCGGCGAGGGCACCGGCTCTGGCTGCTCGGCGGATGACGCCAAGCCGTCCTGGCAGACCGACACCGGCTGCGCCAGGCGGACCGACAACGACGTCGCGGCCGACGCGAACCCCAACACCGGCGTCGCGATCTATGACTCCTACGACCAGAACGGCTGGCTCGAGGTCGGCGGCACCAGCGTCGGCGCCCCGCTCATCGCGTCCGTCTACGCGCTGGCCGGCCCGCCGACCGCAGGCACCTACCCGGCTTCTTACATCTACGCGCACACCTCAGACCTGTTCGACGTCACCTCGGGAGCTGACGGCAGCTGCGGCGGCTCGTACCTGTGCACCGCCAAGACCGGTTACGACGGCCCGACCGGCTGGGGTACGCCAGACGGCATCGCGGCATTCGAGCCAGGTGGCGGCGGTGGCGGCGGTGGCGGGAACACGGTCACGGTGACCAGCCCAGGCAACCAGTCCACCAGGACGCTGAGCCGGGTCAGCTTGCAGATCAGCGCGACGGACTCCGCATCGGGCCAGACGCTGACCTACACCGCGACCGGCCTGCCGACCGGCCTCTCCATCAACGCCGCCAGCGGGCTGATCTCCGGCACGCCCACGACGGCCGGCACGTTCAGCGTGACCGTGACCGTGACGGACGGCACCGGCGCGAGCGGCTCCGCCTCGTTCAGCTGGACCGTCACCGGCCGCGGCGGGCTGGTGCTCTCGCGCGTCGCCCGCGGCCTGCACGCGACATGACCTGGCCGGTTCCTGGCCGATAATGGCTGTGTTGCACCCTGATAGGCAGTTTTCGGCTGAACTTTAAGCGCAAAATGGTACTCGGTACGTCTGCCGAGAGTCGCTTCTGCAGCGATATATCCGATCGCCGCTGCCGCCGCCGGAGAATTCTGCGGCTCGCGGCGGCCAGTTCTGTCACGCGATCTGCCTGCCGGTACTGGAAAACTTGCATGTGCCGCTCATTTGGTCCGCATGGCGCCGTGTCGAGGAAGCCGGACTGCCGCGCGCGAGCGCTCGCGATGGTGTTTGATGGAGTTGGTTGCATTCGTATCTCGTATACGCGACAGGCAGTCGGCGGTAGCCGGGGGCGTGGTCGTTGCGACCCAGGATCCTCGTCCGTGGATCCCGGAGATCACAAGTAGGAGAACGCACATGCCTCAGGGCACCGTGAAGTGGTTCAACGCTGACAAGGGCTACGGGTTCATCGCCCCCGACGACGGCAGCGCCGACGTCTTCGTGCACCACTCCGCGATTCAGGCTGACGGCTTCCGTAGTCTTCAGGAGAACCAGCGCGTCGAGTTCACCGCAGGCCAGGGCCAGAAGGGTCCGCAGGCTGAGCAGGTCAAGCCGCTCTGACCGAACCGACGTAACCGCTCGCGCGCAGCGCCGAAGCGGGACAAACCAACAGCAGGGGACGGCCGGGCCGTCCCCTGCTGCCGTCTGCGGGACGCGCGGTCCCCCGGTGCCTGCTGATCCGGCAGTGACCCGGCGTCAGCTATGCCGGATAAGTCTGCCGAGCGCATTCAAAAGCAGGTCGAAATCGCGCTCAATTCTGTAGCGCAATTGCGTTGCGCTGGCAAGTCTGGACTACTATCTCGCGCTTTGACTGAAGCCGGCTTTTCAAATTCGGTCATTCTCCGTGCCTGGCCCTTGACACTGTGCTATATATCCGTCCTGTCAGAGCTTTCCAGTATGCGGAATCGAGCGCATAGTGTTGACGCATTCGGCCAGCTTAACCGGCCATCCTGGCAGCGCCACTGACGGTAGTTCTCCGGCACTGGAATCGGCGCGAACACCGGGTATCTCAGATTCCGCAGAATCTGCTCGGCAGCGACCACGGCGATTACAGTCAGCTGGCCAGGGCGGGCTCGGTGAGCGCGCGGAGCAGCTGCTGCTCAGGTTGTCGGTGTACCGCGAGCCAGCCGACAGGAACGCCGTGCTGTTCCAGGCCGGCGAGCATGACTGGACCGCGGCACGCGCCCCGGACAAGGACGGTCCTGCGCCGCCATTCCAGCCGCCAGCAGACCTGGCCGACTCGGTCGCTGCCTGCGTGCGCTCGGGCCTGCTGACGGTCGTCGGCACCGGCCGCGGCGAATACGTCGCTGTCGGCGATGGCAGGCGCTACCTGGTCGACCGCTGGATCGCCAGCAGCCTGCAGGTCAGGCTGGCCGACTCCGGGCGTGCCGCCGAGCTTGCCGCCGCACACCAGCGGGCGGCCGAGTACTGGCAGTGGCGGGCCGCCGCCTGGCCGCAGGGCCGCAGGTCCGACGTGCACGACCTGCTCGAGGCCAGGCAGCACCTGTTCAGCGCGGGTGCCACGGACGCCGCCAGCCAGCTCACCGAGGTCATCTGCGCCCAGCTGCATGCGTGGGGCGACCTCGACAGGGAAGCCGAGCTGATCCTGTCCACCCTTGACCTGCTGCCCACGGAATCGGCGGGCCGGGCCGGCTGGCTGCACGAACTCGGCGCGACCGCCCAGGTCCGGCGCGACTTCGCCGAGGCCGCCCGGCGCTACCACGAGGCCGCCGCGCTGTTCGGCTCGCTTGGCGAGGAGCGCGGCGTGGCCCGCTGCCAGCACAGCCTGGGCGTGCTGGCGCAGGCGCAAGGCGAGTACCGCCAGGCCGAACGGCACTACCGGCTAGCCGCGGCTGCCGACCAGCGGGCCACGGCTGCCGACCAGCGGGCTGCGGTATCCGACCGGCTGCCCTCGCCTGCCGACCGGCGGGCCACGGCATCCAGCGAGCGGGCCGAGGTATCCGGACGGCGGGCCGAGGTATCCGGACGGCTGCCATCGCCTGCCGACCGGCGGGCCACGGCTTCCGGCCGGCGGGCCGCACCCGTAGCCGGCCAGGACAAGGCCGCGGCGCGGTTCGAGTCCGCCGCCGGGGAGACGCGCTCGGCCGCCGCGCCGGTCACGGATCCGGCGCCGGCGCCGGTACCGGCGCAGCCACGGCCGCCGCTGGGCCAGCACGCACCGGAGGCCGCCGACGCCGATGCTGTCGGCCTGCCGAAACTGCACAAGCCCTGGCTGCTGATCGGGTCGGCTGCCGCCATGCTCGGCGCCGCTGTCGGCGTGCTCGGGTTCATGGCTGTCGTTCAGCACCC
>JASHQL010000346.1 GCA_030039155.1 Streptosporangiaceae bacterium
CACCGCGTGGGCGGCACGCGGCGAGCCGATCCCTTGCGTGCTGACCGCGATGGCCGACGAGTTCGGCGGCGAGATCCCGGTGGCGCCGTTCGCGCCGATCGGCGGCGAGGAGATCGGCCGGGCGGTCGTGACGGTACTGTCCGGCCACCGCTCGCCTGCCGTGCTGCTGCGCAGCCACGGCGTGTTCACCATCGGCGCGACCGCCGCGGACGCGGTGAAGGCCGCGGTGATGTGCGAGGACGCCGCGGCGACCGTGTACCTGGCCAGCCGGGACGGCCCGCTGGCCCCGCTGCCGCCGGACCAGGTAGACGCGCTGCACCGGCGCTACCTGGAGCAGTACGGCCAGCGCTGACCCGCCCGTTGATCACCGACCAGCCATCGCCAGGCACATGGAGGCCCCAGCCAATGACTACCGCGATCGCCAGCACCGCAGCCAGGCCGAGGATCGGCATTCTCGGCATCATGCAGGACCTGTATGACGACATGATCCCCGGCATCGCGGCCAGGCAGGAAGGCTACGCGGCCGAGCTTGCGGCGAGCCTTGCCGGGGTCGGCGAGTTCATCCCGGGCAAGGTCGTCAAGTACCGGGAAGACGCCGAGCAGGTGATGGCCGAGTTCGAGCAGGCGGGCCTCGACGGCGTGCTGGTGGTGATGCTGACCTACGGCCCGGCGATGCGGGTCGCGCGGCTGCTGAGTGAGTCCAGGCTGCCGATCTGCCTGGCCAACATCCAGCCTGAGCCGGACGTCACGCCGGCCTGGGACATGGCCGACATGACCTACAACCAGGGCGTGCACGGCGCGCAGGACACCGCGAACGCGATGGTGCGGGCCGGGCGCAGGTTCGCGGTGCTGACCGACGACTGGCGCAGCGACCGGTTCAGGGCCGACGTCGGCCGGTGGGCCAGGGCCGCGGCCGCGGCGACCGCGTGGCGCTCGCTGAAGGTCGCGCTGGTCGGCTACGCGATGAACGACATGGGCGACATCAGGGTGGACGAGAGCGCGCTGGTGCGCAGCCTGGGCCCGCAGATCCGCGCGGTCGCGCCCGGCGAGGTGTACCGGGGCATGCAGGCGGTCACCGACGAGCAGGTGGCCGAGGTGATCGCGTTCGAGGACAAGCGGTTCGAGATCGACCCGGCGCTGTCGGCCGCCGAGCGGCAGGACCACGCGCGGATGCAGGTGGCGATCAGGGAAATGCTCGAGCGCGGCGGCTACGGCGCCTACTCCGCGCACTTCGACGCGATCGGCGAAGACGGCAGGTTCGCCAGGCTGCCGCTGGCCGCCGCGTCCACGCTGATGGCCGAGGGCTACGGGTACGCCGCCGAGGGCGACGTGCTGACCGCGTGCCTGGTCTACGCCGGGCACGCGCTGATCGGCGACGCGCACTTCACCGAGATGTACGCGATGGACTTCCCTTCTGACTCGGTGCTGATGAGCCACATGGGCGAGGGCAACTGGAAGATCGCGCGCGCGGACCGGCCGGTGCGGCTGATCAAGCGGCCGCTCGGCATCGGCCGGCTCGCCGACCCGCCGACGTTCCTGTTCCAGTACCAGCCTGGCCCGGCCACCCTGGCCACGCTGGTCTCGCTGGAGGGCGAGCGGTTCCGGCTGGTGGTGGCCGAGGGCGAGAACCTGGACAGCCAGGAGCTGCCCGCGCTGCAGATGCCCTACGGGCAGTTCCGCCCGGCCAGCGGGCTGCGGCAGTGCCTGAACGGCTGGCTGGCTGCGGGCGGCCCGCACCACGAGGTGATGAACCTGGGGCACCACGGACCGGACTGGCAGGTGTTCTGCCAGCTCACCGGGATCGAGTACGTGCCGGTCTGAGCCGGATCCGCGGCCTCAGCTCGCTGCCCGCTGGCGCTGTTCGAGCGCCCGCCGGTACTCCTCGACCACGATGTCGTTGAGCTCCTGCACCGAGGTGTCCTTGCTCTGCTTGTCCAGCGTGATCTCGCCGTGCTGCAGCAGGTTCACCCGGTCGCAGACCTCGAGCACCTGGCCGTAGTTGTGCGCGATGATGATCATCGACACCTCGCGCCTGCGCTTGAGATCGCGGACCAGCTCCATGATGATCGCTGCTTCCTTGACGCCCATCGCGGCAAGCGGCTCGTCAAGCAGCAGGATCTTGGCCTCGGAGTAGACGGTGCGAGCGATCGCAATCGCCTGCCGCTGGCCGCCGGACAGGCTGGCCACCTGCGCGTCGACCGACGGGATGTTCACTCCCATCTCGTCCAGGTAGTTACGGGCTGCCCGGCGCATGCCCCGGTTGGCCAGCAGCGGCCAGTGCACCTTCTCCCGCTTGAGGAACATGTTGTGGTACACGCTGAGCTGGTTGATCAGCGCCAGGTCCTGGTAGACAGCGTCAACGCCGAGCGCCCTGGCATGGTCGACCGAGCGTAGCTGCACCTCCTCGCCGTTCACGATCAGCCGGCCGGCGTCCGGCCGCTGGAAGCCGCAGAGGATCTTCAGCAGGGTCGACTTGCCCGCGCCGTTGTCGCCGATCAGGCCGAGGATCTCGCCCTTGCGCAGGTGCAGGTTGACGTCGACAAGCGCGGTCACCGCGCCGAAGCGCTTGCTGACGTGCTCGGCGCGCAGCACGTCATCGTCCTCCAGCGCCGAGGTGAACTCCCGGCCCGTGCTGTCGTCCTGGCCGGCCGGCGGCGCTGGCTGGTCGAGGCTCATACCGATCTCCCTGCTTCCCTGAGCCGGGCAAGCTGAACGTTGACCACCATCGCGACGATGATCGCGATGCCGAAGATGATGCCGAGCGGGTTGGCGCTGATGCCTGCCACGTCGAAGCCGTCGGTCAGGGTGGACAGCGCGATCGCGCCGAAGAAGGCGCCGAGGATGGTGCCGGAGCCGCCGAGCATCGCGGTGCCGCCGATGACCGCGGCGATCACGCCGTAGAACATCGGCTGGTAGCCGCCGGCCAGCGGGTCGATGGTGTTGTTGTAGAACGCGGTCTGGATGCCGACGAGCGCGCCCATCACTCCGGTGATCATGAAGTTGCCGTACTTGATCATGCCGCTGTTGATGCCGGCCTCGCGCGCGCCGAGCGCGTTGCCGCCGACCGCGATCGTGTGCAGGCCCCAGCGTGTTCTGGTGAGCACGATGTGGAAGATGGCCACCAGGGCGACCGCCCAGATGATCTGTGCCCAGGAATCCGCGCCGATCCACTTGCCGTAATTCACCGTGGCCGCCGGGATCTCCTGCGGCTCGGCGTGCGAGAAGACCAGCGCCATGCTGCCCATGATGAAGCCGGTCCCGATCGTGGTGATGAACGACGGCACACGGAGTGTGACGGTGATGAACCCGTTCACCCAGCCGGCCACCAGGCCGGTCAGCAGCCCGCAGATGATCGCCAGCAGGGCCGGCACGTGGTAGTAGATGTTCAGGTACAACATGACGAACGGCGCGAGCGTGAAGGTGAACCCGACCGACAGGTCGATCTCGCCGCAGATCAGCAACAGCACCTCGCCAATCGCGATGATGGCGATCGGCGCCGCGTTCTCCGACAGCAGGTCGACGGCGTTCACCTGGCTGACAAAGCCGGAGTTGTAGGCGATGCCGAAGTACAGCAGCAGCCCGATCATGACGACGAACACCGTGGCCTCGCGCTGCCGCACGAAGATGCCAAGGCCGCTGCGCACCAGCCCGAGCGCCCGGCTCCCGGTGCCGCCTGACGGCCCGAGCAGGCTCGGGCTCTGCTCTGTTACCTGGCTCACGTCACCTCCGCTTGACTCGTCCGGGGGACCAGTGGGTCAGCCCCCAGGGTTGCACCGTCCGCGTGCCGACGGCGGGCTGGCCGCGCCCTGGTTGCTGGCGCGGCCGCCCGCCGCTGGTGCTGTGCTCATGCCCAGGGTCGCTGGGCGATCCGAATCAGGTGCTGGTGGTCGCGATCGGGTTGGAGATCGCGCCCGAGGGCCGCGGGATGTACTTCTCCGCGGTCGTGGAGCCCTGGTACCTGCTCGGCGCCTGGTACGGGCCGACGTTGCTCTTGGTGATGAAGCTCAGGCCGGTGTCGGTGTCGGACGGGGCGAGCGAGCCACCAGAGATGTTGTACAGGTACAGGTACAGCGTCGGCAGGAACCCCTGCAGGTACGGGTCCTGGTAGATGGTGAAGTCGGTGGCGCCTGACTTGATGTTGGTCAGGGTCAGCGGCTCGGTGTCGAAGCCGCCGCTCGGGATCTTCAGGCCGGTGGCCGACAGTGCCTGGGCCAGGAACGACGAGGATCCGCCGTCCACGGCGAACGCACCGGCCACGGTCTTGTGGCCGATCAGGTAGGCCTTCATGTTGCCAAGCTCGACTGCGGTGTTCGCGCCGGTCGCGATCTCTGCCACCTTGTAGCCAAGCGGCGTGAGGATCGAGGCGGCGCCGTCGTAGCGCGGCTGGATGTTGGCCGTGCCAGGCGTCGCGATGAAGATCACCACGTCGCTCGGCTTGGGGATCAGCAGCTTGATGCGCTCGCCGAGCTGCTGGCCTGAGGTGAACAGCGCCTGGCCGACGTAGCAGAGCCGGTTGCAGCCGATGTCAGGCACGCCAGTCTTGCTGACGTCGCCGTCGGCGTTGTAGCTGACCACCGGGATGCCGGCCGCCATCGCGTTGCCGACCGGGGTCTTGAACGAGGTGGAGTCGATCAGCGTGGTCGCGATGCCGGCCGCCTTCGCCGACACCGCGGCGTTGATCTGGGCGACCATCTGCGAGGCGATCGAGCCGGTCGATCCTGTCCACTTGGGCGTTGGCAGGCCGAGCAGCGTGGCGCAGTCGGCGAAGCCGTACTTGGTGGGCACGAAGAAGCTGTTGGTGGTGACATGGTTGACAAACCAGAACTGCCAGGACGGGACCTTTGGGAACGCGCCGTTGCCGCTGGTGCCGGCCTTCGCGGCAGGCGACGAGCCGCATGCCGCGAGCAGCGCAGAGGCCGCCGCGGTCGCGCTGACCAATCCCGTACCGGCCAGCAAGCGCCGACGCGTCGGGCTGTCCCGCATGTCGAGCGTCTGGATTGCCTCATCGACCTTTGGGTCGACCTTTCGCATCGCGGACCTCCAGGTATGAGCCGTAGCGGATTGCCGCCCGCGCGGAGAAGCGAGCGAGCCAAACCGTCATATTGCGGCTGCACACGGCCTCCGCCGGAGGCCAGGGCAACCTAGCGATGTGAGCGCTCACATCGTGCTAAGCAAAGCACCTTGTGACGCCATAAGCTAGATCATCTGATCAATGGCGTCAATGGAACAATGACCTACCTCATATCGGGCACGCACATCTGCTGGCCATCTGGCGGACAGCTTCCCGTCAACGGCCGGATATCTTGCTGCTCATGACCCGCGATCAGGCTGAGGTACTCGTCATCGGCGCAGGTGTGAGCGGTCTCAGCACCGCCACCTGGCTTGCTGAGTCGGGTGTCCGCATCGCGGTCTGCGCCGCCGAACCGCCACAGGCGACCACGTCCGCCGTGGCCGGGGCGTTGTGGGGCCCGCACCTTGTCGGCATGGATGGCAGGGTCACCCACTGGGGCTTGCAGACCAGGGAGATGCTGACCGCGCTTGCCGCCGATCAGCCTGACTGCATCCGGCTGGCCAGCGGAATCGGCGCGAGCAGGCAGCCGGAGGCGGCGCCGCCGGACTGGGCGGCGGGCTCGGCCGGCCGCTGTGCTGCCGATGAGCTGCCGGCCGGCTACCTGGCCGGCTGGCGGCTGGCCGCGCCGATCGTCTGGATGCCCGGCTACCTGGAGTACCTGTCGGCCAGGTACCTGGCGGCGGGCGGCGCGCCAGTGCAGATCATGGAGTTTGGCACGCTCGCCGATGCCGCCGGGGTGAGCACGGCGCCGGTCATCGTGAACTGCACCGGCACCGGCGCCGCCGCGCTGGTGCCAGATCCGTCGGTCACCGCGGTGCGCGGCCAGATCGTGGTGGTCAGCAATCCGGGCATCAGTGAGTTCTTCGTGGGCACCGGGCCGGGCGAGAACGACCTGACGTACCTGTTCCCGCACGGCGACAACCTGGTGCTCGGCGGCACCGAGCAGGCGGGCAACTGGAGCCGTGAGCCCTCGCCTGAGGTCGGCGAGCGCATTGTCGCCGCGTGCACGCAGGTGCGGCCGGCCATCTCCGGTGCCACGGTGCTGGCGCACCGGGTGGGGCTGCGGCCGGCCAGGCCCTCGGTCAGGCTCGACATCGAGCCGCTGGCGGGCACCGGCCGGCAGGTCGTGCATAACTATGGGCACGGCGGCGCCGGGGTGTCGCTGTCCTGGGGCTGCGCGATCGCCGCGGCCGAGCTCGCGATGGCGGCGCTAGGGTAGGCGGGTGCGGATAGGCTTCGGCGCGCCGGTGTCCGGCGCCTGGGCGACACCCGCGAACCTCGCGGCCGTCGCTACCTCGGCCGAGCAGGCCGGTTACTGCTCGCTCTGGACGTTCCAGCGGCTGCTGATTCCGGCAGGCTCCGGCATGGAGCCGGTCTACCAGAGCGTGCTCGACCCGGTTGCCACGCTCGGCTACCTGGCCGCGGTCACCTCCGCGATCAGGCTCGGCGTCGCGGTGATCAACCTGCCGTTCGTCTCCCCCGGCTACCTGGCCAAGCAGGCCGCGACCGTGGACGTGCTGTCCGGCGGCCGGCTTGACCTGGGCCTTGGCATCGGCTGGATGCCGGAGGAGTTCGCGCTGACCGGCGCGGACATGGCCAGGCGCGGCAAGCGCGCCGCGGAGTTCGTCACGGTGCTGCGCACGCTCTGGGCGGCCAGCGCGCACAACGGCGGCACCGCCGAGTTCCACGGCGAGTTCTACACAGTGCCGGCCGGCACCGCGGACCCGGCGCCGGTCCAGCCGGGCGGGCCGCCGGTGCTGCTCGGCGGCATGGCCAGGCCCGCGCTGCAGCGGATCGGCAGGATCGCCGACGGCTGGATCACCTCGAGCCGGACCGACCTGGCCAGGATCGGCGAGCTGATCGCGATCGTGCGCGAGGCGGCGGCCGAGGCCGGCCGGGACCCGGCAGCGCTGCGGGTAATCTGCCGTGGCGTGGTCAGGGCCGGCCAGCCGGTCACCGGCCAGGACGGCAGCAGGATCCGGCTGTCAGGGAGCTTCGACC
>JASHQL010000347.1 GCA_030039155.1 Streptosporangiaceae bacterium
CTGACCACGCGTGACAGCAACCGGCTGGCCCGCCAGCAAGCCCGCACCGCCTGCGCCGCCGCGCTGCTGCGCTGGATCCACGTCCGTCATCACCCGGCAGGTCACCTGTCGGCACCACATTTCGGTGCGCAGGACCGGCGATTCACGCCGAGCCCAAGCAGCAGGAGCATCGCGGCGGCATGGGCGGTGGCCTGATCGGCGACATGCAGCTTGCGCTGGCGCTGCCGAATAACCACCGAACATCCGGATCTGCCGCCCTAGGTGCGCCGGCCTGGCTGCGGCGGGCTGGTTACCAGCATCCCCAGCGGGTCATGTTTGCCGAGGTCCCGACCAGGACTTCCAGTTCCGGTGGCAGGTGGTCGCGGGCAAGCATGTAGCTGGTGAGCCGCAGGTGGCCCTCCAGCACCACCAGAGGGCTGCCGAGCCTGGTGGTGACCAGGATCAGCGGCGGGAGCCGGGTTCCGGCAGCGATCTGCTGTGCCAGGTGCAGCACTGCGTCGCTCGGCACGCCGAACGGGGCCGCGCCGGCGCGGATGCGGGGGGCAGCGTCGGCTGCCAGGCGGGAACCGCCCGACAGTTCGATCCAGTAGTCGTAGTCGATGTAGCGGACCGTCGAGAGTTCGGCTGGGGTGATCGCCATCCACTGCCAGCCGACGTCGCCGGGGAAGTCCTCGAAGATCTCGGTCCGGGTGCCATAGCCGCGGTGCCTGGTCAGCAGCCGCAGCCGCAGCTGGTTTTCCGCGTCGTTGCCGAAGTCGGGCGAGGTGATGATGCGCTCGGGCACGCGGTCGCGCTCGAGCAGCGCCCGGAGGTCCGGCCCGTAGCGATCGGAGAACAGCTCGGTGCGCAGAAACAACGCGATCATTCCTGCTTCGCTGCCGGCCCGCAGCCACCGCATGCCCGTTCCCCGCATCCGTCCGTCAGCGGCTCTTGCTGCCATGCTCGCACCGCCGGGAGCGTCCAGGGCAGCAACAGATTCCAGCCTGTCATGGCGCCCCCCAGGCCGGCGCAGCCCCGCAAGCGCAATGCCCCTGGCCGGCGGGGGAACACACGCAGTCCACGGCCTCACCCAACTGCGGCTCGGCGAGCGCGCTGCACAGCCAGCCGTTCCCCAGCATCGCTCCGGAACAGCCAGTGATCTTGCATATTCCTGCAGTACTGCTCGCATCACGGACGCACTGCTTTGCCGCGACCGGTGTGCCGGTTTGGCCGAGAGGCAGCGGTCCCGTTCAAGCATGCGGTCATGACGTGGGCCATCGCGCTGCGAGGCGGGCGTGCGGCCGGTCCAGGATCATGGTCGCGCCTCCGATCGTCTCGGGCGGCGTGCCAGGGAGCAATGCAGACAGTTCCAGATCATCTGTCCCTGGCCGGCCGAGTTCCTGCCAGATGGCCGCCTGCCGGGCCAGGTGTCTGGCGAGGCTGGGCCCGCCCGGGCCGTACCCGCGCGCGGTGATCTCGAATGACCCTGGCTGTGCCTGGCTGTCAGCGAAAGTGAACGCTGCGACGCCGAGGCCGCCGGGGCCGTCGGCGTGGGCGAGGCCGCCGAGCGGCATCAGGCCGGCGATCTGCTGCTGGGCGGGGCTGGCGCGGGATTCGTGCCTGCCCATCAGGTTCAGCCGGGTCAGGCCGGGTTCGGTCAGCGTCAGCCACAGGTCCAGGTCAGCCACCTCAGCGATGCTGGCGGCCCGCAGACCGGTCGGCTCCCCGGCCGCAGGCCCGGACAATGCCTCGAACAGTTCCTGGGCATCTGGCGCCGGCCCGTCGACGGCCTGGGCGTGCAGTCCGGGCTGCGGGCCGAGGGCGATGAGTGATTCGGGCCCGGTCATCGCGCCGGTCATCCTGATGAAACTGCACCGGCACGCCGACCTGCTCACCAGGTGATCGCCCACGCTCTCCAAGCTCACTGACAGCTGGATGCCCCGGATCGAGATCGGCAGCACGATCCGCCCGCCCGGGCCAAGCTGCGCCGGCCACGCAGGCGGCAGGTCCCACGCGCCCGTCGTCACGATGATCCGGCCATACGGCGCGTGTTCGGGCACGCCGGCCGCGCCGTCGCCGCAGACCACGCGCACGTCCCGGTACCCGGCGGCGGCCAGGTTCGCCCG
Source organism: Streptosporangiaceae bacterium (assembly GCA_030039155.1). Lineage (GTDB taxonomy): Bacteria > Actinomycetota > Actinomycetes > Streptosporangiales > Streptosporangiaceae > JOPF074. The sequence goes on from JASHQL010000347.1 coordinate 2,106, forward strand.
CGCCCGCGCCACGAGTTCGGGGACCACGTCGATGGTCACCACCGACCCCTGGCTGCCGACCAGGTACGCGATCAGCGCCGCGTTATAGCCAGTGCCGGTGCCGATCTCCAGCACGCGATGCCCGCGCGCGAGGCCGAGCTGGCCGAGCATGATCGCCATCATGCCCGGCTGCGTGGACGCGCTGACCGGCAATCCCTCGCCATCCGACATGACCACCTCAGCGCGGTCCTGATACGCCAGCGCGGGCTCCAGCTCAGGCAGGAACGCGTGCCGGGGCACCTGCCGGAACGCGGCCTCGACCGCGGCATCAGCACGGCCGGCTGCCCGCAGCTGATCCGCCAGCTGCGCCCGCGCGGCCGCAGCCAGCTCACCGCCAGCGGCGGCATCCGGGCCCGGATCAGCACCGGGTTCACCAACCGGACGCGGTTGCGGTTCGCGGTTGCCGCCACCTGCGCTCATCAGCTGCCCCATCGTTGCTGCGTCGCGGCCCTGGACCTGCGAGCCCGGAACTCCGCTGCCCGGTCCGGCCTCATGGTTGCCATCGCCGAATGAGCCGATCTGCCCGGTGAACGCGATCACGCAGTCGAGTACCTGCCGACAGCCTAACCAGGCCGAGTGAAGTGTGAGGAAGTCGAGCGCCTCGCTGAACGCACTGACCTGCCGCTGCCGGTGCGTGGAAGCTCAATGTGACGATGAGCGTAGCCTGGTCGATCGGCATGGCCGCGCTACGAAGCGGCCTAGCCGGGTTGCGCTGGCTGGCACCGGGCATGCCTTGGGCGGCGGGGCGGCCAAGCGCTGCGGCCTGCCGGGCGAGCGTCCGCCGCTGCGACCGCCTGGTCACCGTGGGGCTCGGGCTACGGCGGCGTTTCGCTGCCTGGCCCGGCCACGCTCCCGGCCGCCAGGAGCGCCGGGATGCGCGCCGGCATGCTGGCGATCGGCCCGACGGTACTGACTGGCCCGGCCGGCACGCCTCGGGCTAGCGTCGAGACGAGGACCTGGAGGAGTTGTGGCACCGCAGCCGGGCAGGATCGCTTTCTATGCTGACACCTTTTACAACTCGCCGCGTTCGCCGGCCTACTGGATCCCGCCCGCTGACCTCGAGGTGGCGGCAATCCTGCTCGGAGGCGACATCCATTACCGGCCGGAGCTGCTGGGCGGGATGCTGCGCGACATCCGGCGCACCCAGCGGGACGACACCGTGCTCATCGTCGTACCCGGGAACGGCGAGTACGTGGGCCAGGAACTGGGACAGGCCCGCCGCGAGTACCGCGCGGCCGTCGATGCCGTGCCCGGCGCTGTCCTCCTCGACGACGACGTCACCGAACTGCCGGGCGGCATCCGCGTCATCGGCTCGACGCTGTGGTCGCACGTGCCCGCAGACCAGGTCGGCGCCTACAACCAGATGCTCGGCGACATCGCGGCATCCGGGGTCGACCACATCAGGCTCGGCGACAAGCCGCTGACGCTGACGGACTGCAACGAGCTGCATCGTCAGGCCCGCCGGTTTCTCGAGGACCAGCTGCGGAGCCTGTCCGCCGCCCAGCGATCCAGGACGGTCGTGTGCACCCACTTCTGGCCGACACTGCGCCCCTTCACCGGCCCGGACGCGCAGTCATCAGCCCACCGGCACATCATCGGCTCGGACCTGGACGCGCTGATCGCCGAGTGCGGCCCCCGGCTATGGCTGTGCGGGCACGCGCACACCACCCACCAGGTCACCATCGGCAGCACGGCGATCTCGTCGAATCCGCGCGCTGGCGACGGCCCGGGCAACCTCAACCCCGACTTCGCCCAGACCTACCTGCTGGACCTGTAACCCCCAGCGGCGGAAGTATCTACCGGCTGTCTGGCGGTTCGCCGAACAGCGCCGGGTCGAACGGCTGGGTGCCGGTGTCGATTGCCCAGCTGGCCGCAAGCGGCATGAGATCTTTGATCCGGACGCTCTTGACGCCGTCGGCGGTCGGCAGGACCACGCGGATGTCGGGGTGGTAGTCGAAGAGCACCTGGCGGTCCCGCCCGCAGGGGCCGACAGGTCCACGCCCCAGATTGCCCACTGCGACTATCGTGGACAGCTCTCTTGCCCCGGACGCCCGGGCGTGGCCAAGCGCGACCAGTTCGGCGCACGGGCCGCCGGTGAAGTGGTACAGGTTGATGCCGCCGTACATCGTGCCGTTCACGGCCCGGACCGCCGCGCCCATGGTGTGCACCCCGTCTTCGCCATCAGTGTTGGCATCCACGATCTGCCG
>JASHQL010000348.1 GCA_030039155.1 Streptosporangiaceae bacterium
AGAACCTGGTCATCATCTCCGGCATCGGCTGCTCGTCCCGGCTGCCGTACTACGTGAACAGCTACGGCATGCACTCCATCCACGGCCGTGCCCCGGCCATCGCCACCGGGCTTGCCGCGTCCAGGCCTGACCTGTCGGTATGGGTGATCACCGGTGACGGCGACGCGATGTCGATCGGCGGCAACCACCTGATCCACGCGCTGCGGCGGAACGTGAACATCAAGATCCTGCTGTTCAACAACCGGATCTACGGGCTGACCAAGGGCCAGTATTCGCCGACCTCGGAGCAGGGCAAGGTGACCAAGTCGACGCCGTACGGCTCGCTCGACACCCCGTTCAACCCGGTGTCGCTGGCCATCGGCGCCGAGGCCTCGTTCGTGGCCAGGACGATCGACTCCGACCGCAAGCACCTGACCGGCGTGCTGCGCGCCGCGGCCGACCACAAGGGCACCGCGTTCGTGGAGATCTACCAGAACTGCCCGATCTTCAACGACGACGCGTTCCTGCCGGTGACCGAGCCCGGTTCGCGTGAGCTGCACGTGATCAGGCTGGAGCACGGCAGCCAGGTCAGGTTCGGCGCCGACAACGGCCAGGCGCTGCGGTTCGGCAAGTACGGCGCGATCGAGGCGGTCGCCGCCGAAGGCGCCGACCCGGACTCGCTGATCAGCCATGACGCGCATGCCGCTGACCCCTCGTACGCGTTCGCGCTGTCCCGGCTGGACAGCAGCGACTTCAGCCACACGCCGATCGGCGTCTTCCGGCAGGTCGAGCGGCCCAGCTACGACGAGCTGATGACCGGCCAGATCGAGGCGGCGCGGCAAAAGCAGGGTGACGGCGAGCTGGCCCAGCTGCTGGCTGGCAGCGACACCTGGCAGGTGGTGTGACCGGACCGGCGGTCAGGACAGAAGCGTCAGGCCCGGTCACGACCGTCATCATCGACCGGCCGCAGGTGCGCAACGCGGTCAACGGTCCGACCGCGGCGGCACTGGCCGAGGCGTTCGCCGACTTCGACGCAGATGCGGACGCCGCGGTGGCGGTGCTGTTCGGCGCCGGCGGCACGTTCTGCGCCGGCGCTGACCTGAAGGCCATGGGCAGCAGTGATGGCAACAAGACCGAGCCGGACGGCAACGGCCCGATGGGCCCGACCAGGATGCGGCTGACCAAGCCGGTGATCGCCGCGGTGGCCGGGCACGCGGTGGCCGGCGGCCTCGAACTGGCGCTGTGGTGCGACCTGCGGGTGGCCGAGGAAGACGCGGTGTTCGGCGTGTTCTGCCGGCGCTGGGGAGTCCCGCTGATCGACGGCGGCACGGTCAGGCTGCCGCAGATCATCGGCCTCGGACCAGCCCTTGACCTGATCCTCACCGGGCGAGGAGTGCGGGCGGACGAGGCGTACCGGATGGGTCTCGTTTCCAGGATCGTGAAACATGGCCAGGCGCGGGAGGCGGCGGAACAGCTCGCGCACGAGATCGCCGGCCTGCCGCAGGCGTGCCTGCGCAGCGATCGCGCGTCGGCCCTTGAAGGCGTCTCGCTTGGCCACGCCGAGGCGATGGCGAATGAGTTCTCTCACGGCATGGCCACGCTCGCCGAGCCCGGCGTGGTCGAGGGCGTGTCCAGGTTCCGCGGCGGTGCCGGACGCGGCGGCGCCCCGGCCTGATCCGGTGGCCGCGGACGAGCTTGAGCGCACCTACCGCGCGGAGGCCACCAGGATCAGGGCCGCGCTGGCGGCCAGGCTCGGCGACGTCGGGCTGGCCGAGGATCTGGTGCAGGACGCGTTCGTGGCGGCGCTCGAGCACTGGCCGGCCGAGGGGACGCCGCCGAACCCGGTGGGCTGGCTGGCCACCACCGCCTGGCGCAAGGCCATTGACCGGCTGCGCCGGGCCGCCGCCGGAGAGCAGAAGCTGGCGCTGCTCGCCGCGGCCAGGCCGGCCGCGGCTGCCTGGCTCGAGGACGACGACGATGACCTGCTCAGCCTGGTGTTTGCCTGCTGCCACCCGGCGCTGCCGCACGACTCGCAGGTGGCGCTCACGCTGCGCTGCGTCTGCGGCCTGACCACCACGGAGATCGCCGCCGCGTTCCTGGTCAGCGAGCCGACCATGGGGCAGCGGCTGGCCAGGGCGCGCAAGTCGCTGCGCGAGGCCGGCGTGGTGGTGCGCGTCCCTGACCCAGATCAGCTCGGCGACCGGCTGGACGCCGTGCTCGGCGTGATCTACCTGGTATTCAACGAGGGCTACCTGGCCAGCGCCGGCCGAACGCCAGCCAGGCGCGATCTTGCCGCACAGGCGATCGAGCTGTGCAGGCTGCTGCACCGGCTGATGCCAGCCGAGCCCGAGGTGCTCGGGCTGCTCGCGCTCATGCTGCTGCACGAGTCGCGCGCCGCCACCAGGTTCGACAGCTGGGGACGGCTGGTCAAGCTGGCTGACCAGGACCGGGCCAGGTGGGACCATGACCTGATCGCCGAGGCGACCGAGCTGCTCGACCGGGCGATCGCGCTACGCGCGGCCGGGCCCTACCAGGTCCAGGCCGCGATCGCCGCACTGCACGCGGCAGCCGTCAGCTACCAGCAGACCGACTGGACGCAGATCCGGCTGCTCTACGACCGGCTGCAGGCCATGACCCCGTCGCCGGTGGTGCTGCTGAACCGCGCGGTCGCGACCAGGTTCGCGGTGGGCGCGCAGGCGGCGCTGGCCGAGGTGACGCCGCTGGCGGCCGAGCTTGACGACTACCGGCTGTTCCATGCGGTGCGCGCCGAGTTGCTCGGCGCGCTCGGCCGCCCGCTGGAAGCGCGGGCGGCCAACGAACGGGCGCTTGCGCTGGCCGCGAACCCGGCCGAGCGCGAGCTGATCGGCCGCCGGCTGGCCGAGTAAGTCACGTGGGGAAGATTACTGTCGCCAGGACGACGGCAATCTTCCCCACGTGACTCCGGCTAGTTGACGACTACCGGCCTGACCTCGATGGTGACCCAGCCCCTGTCCACCCCTGGCCAGGTGCTGGCGATCTCGGCGGCCTCGCCGATGTCGTCGGTCTCCAGCACCGAGAAGCCGCCGAGCACCTCCTTGGCCTCCATGAACGGGCCGTCGGTGACGCCGGCCGCACGCACGGTCTTGGCCGTGCGAGCTGGCTGCAGCTGCTCACCGCCCTGCGCCAGCTTCCCGCTGCCGCCCCACTTCTCGTACCAGGCCATGACCTCGGCGTACCAGGCCTGGCTCTCGGCCTCCGGCAGGCTCTGCCCGGCCTCGGTGTCCATGATCAGCATCACGTAACGCATCGGTAAACCTCCGGTCATCTGCGCAGGTGCTGCTCAGCACCCTCTCATTGACTGCTACGAATGCCGCCTCGCCGGTTTCGACAGCGGCGCGTGACAACCTTTACCCGCAGTTGGCAGTCACATAGGCAACACCCGATCTCAGGATCACGGGGTCCCCGCATGTCACACGTACGTCAGCTCCGCCTCGTCAGCCTGCTCTGCGCTGCCTCGCTCGGCGCGACGGCGCTGCTCGCTGCAGGTGCAGGACCGGCCGCCGCGGCCAAGGCGCCGGCCATCTGTACCTCGGCCAAGCATCCCAAGCTGGCCGCTCACATCTCGGCGACGGTCTCCGCCTGGCTGGCAACCCGCACGGACTCTTATGGCCTGGCCGTGGACGCCGAGGACGGCGTCGGGCTGACCTGCAAGCTCAACCAGAACGAGCACTTCATCTCGGCAAGCGTGATCAAGGCCACGATCATCAGCGCGCTGCTGCTCAAGATCGGCGGCCCTTCGCACCTGACCAAGAAGCAGCGCGAGCTGGCCTGGGAGATGATCACCGAGTCCGACGACGCCGCCGCCTCTGACCTGTACAACCAGGTCGGCATCCCGGCGATGCAGACCTTCCTGAACAAGGCGGGGATGCGGCACACCGTGCTGAACGTCGCCTGGGGCCTGACGCTGCTGACCGCGAACGACGAGCTCACCCTGCTGAAGAAGCTGACCAGCAAGAACACGGTGCTGACCACGGCCTCGCGGGAGTACGTGCTGTACCTGATGGCGCACGTGGTGGCGGACCAGCGCTGGGGCGTGCCTGCCGGGGCGCCGTCGGACGTGAAGGTGCACGTGAAGAACGGCTGGCTGAACTACCCGGCCAAGGCGCGGGACCCCTGGCACATGAACAGCATCGGCGCGTTCACCGGTCGGCACATCCTGTATCTGATCGTGGTGCTGACCAGCGGCAACCCCAACGAGGGCTACGGCATCGACACCATCCAGGGCGCCGCCAAGGTGGTCAACTACAGCCTGGCCGCGCTGCCCGGCACGTAATCTCGGCCGGGTGCAGCGGTTCCCTGACTGGCGGTATGCGCCGAACATCGGCGGCCACCGCGACGTCTACGAGCTGGAGAACCAGGCAGTGCTGCGCGCCGGGCACGTGCTGACCGCGATGCGCATGCTGGCGCCATGGGATGGCAGGCGCGTGCTCGATCTCGGCTGCGGCACCGGATTCTGGCTGCCGGTCTACGCAGCAGGCGCCGCGCAGGTGATCGGCATCGAGCCAGATCCTGGCCTGCTGCCCGCCGCGGCTGACCGGGTGGCCGGCCTGGCCGGGGTGTCGGTGCAGGCCGGCTCGGCGGAGCACCTGCCGCTGCCTGACGCATCGGTGGACGTGGTGCACGCCAGGTTCGCCTACTTCTTCCCGCCGGACACCGACGCGGGGCTCGCCGAGGTGCTGCGGGTGCTGCGGCCAGGCGGCACGCTGGTGATCGTCGACAACGACTACCGCTGGGGCGAGTTCGCCGGGCTGCTGGCGGGTTCGGCGACCAGGCCGCCGCTGCTGACCGCGGCCGCGGTCGACCGCTGGTGGCGCGAGCGCGGCGCCAGCAGGCACCAGGTCAGGTCAAGGCTGAGCTTCCGCAGCCGGGCGGAACTGGCTGCGGTGCTGCGGATCGAGGTGCCGGTCGCGGTAGCTGACAACTGGCTGGCCAGGCACCCGGCAGCCACCGGGCTGTCCTACGGCTACGTCCTGTTCGCCATCGCGACGCTGCCGCTCGGTGAGCACGACTCCGCGAGCGCATCGCCGCGGTTGCTGCTGGCCGAAGGCCGCCCGCGGAACCCCATGGTCGCGGCGAGCACCCCGCCGCAGACCAGCAGCGCGCCGCCCACCTGAATGACGGTCGGTCGCTGGCCGAGGATCAGGTCGGCGAGCAGCAGCGCGCAGGCTGGCTGCAACAGCAGCACCAGCGAGGAAAGCGCAGCCGGCAGCCGCGGCAGCGACGAGGTGATCAGCAGCCAGCCGACGGTGCCGCTGGTGAGCGCGAGCACGAGCAGCCAGCCGAGCGTGCGCAGCGGCGGCGTGAGCTGCAGCCCGCCGAACGCCAGGCCGAGCAGCAGCGCGCCGGCCGCCGCGCCAGCCGAGGCGTCGGCCACCTGGCCGGCCACATGCCTGATCGTGGTGCCGGCCTGCCGCAGGATCAGCAGAAAGCCGCCGTAGGCAACCGAGGTGCCAAGGCCGTAGTAGATGCCGGCGGCCGGATGCTGGCCGGTTGCGGTGTGGCCGGCCAGGCCGGACACCAGCAGCACGCCGATCAGCACCACGGGCAGCGCCGCGAAGAACCGCCTGCCTGGCCGCTCGCCGAACAGCAGCCATGCCGCCAGCGCGACGAACAGCACCTGCAGGTTGCCGAGCACGGTGGCAATGCCGGCGCCGACATCGGCGATCGCGTGGTTCCACAGCACCAGGTCGACGCCGAGGAACAGGCCGGCCAGCACCGCCCACAGCCGGGCCCGCAGCGGCCTGGGACCGAGCCGCCGCCGCTCCAGCACAGCCAGCACGGTCAGTCCTGGGATGGCAAGCAGGCAGCGGTAGAACGCGGCGGTGGCGTACCCGGTATGCGCGAGCGTGACGTAGATCGCCGAGCACGAAATGGCGCCGGCGCCAAGCACCGCGAGGAGCAGGGCCTTCCTGTCCAGCTGATTGCCTGTAAGGACCGTCTTCTCGTACGGTACTGACATGGGTACCAGGGTAGCATTCGATGCCGACCAGCTTGAGGCGATGACCGGCTGCGCCGAGCTGATCAATACCGGCAGGAATGCGGCGGGCGAGCAACTCCGCGTGCTCGCTGACCTGCAGCGGCTCGCCGACAGGTACGCGTTCGCCGGCAGCAAGGGCCAATTGGCCGACCTGGCCGCAGTGCGCGGGTACCGGGCCAGGCTCGACGCGATCGCCGTCGGCTGCGAGGCCGGCCGGCAGGCTGCGGCGATCAGCCAGCTGAACGCGCTGCTCGCGCAGACCGGGGCGACGCCGCAGATCGCCGAGCACCATGGCCGCGGCCCGCATATCCACGTGTCAAGCGCCGGCTCGCCGCTCGCCGACCGGATGGCGGCGCACTTCGCGATGGGACTGGTCTGGCTGGTGGTGGCCGGCCAGGCGGGCAGGCTCCGGTCCTGCGCATCGGCCGGCTGCAGCGACGTGTTCATCGACCTATCCAGGAACCGGTCGCGCCGCTACTGCGACAGCAAGACCTGCGGGAACCGGACGCACGTCGCCGCCTACCGCGCACGCAAGGCGAGCGGCAATGACGACACAGCGGCCCGGCCGTCGCCAGCCGCCGGCCGAGCGGGACCGGCCGGCCGAGCGGGACCGGCCGGGTGAGCGCACCGGCCCTGGTGGCATCGGCGACCCGCCGGCCAGACTGCGGCTGCCGGACGCGCCGCCGAACCTCCGGTAACTTCAGACCCTGTGGCCACAGGCACCGTTGACCAGCAGCAGTCAGATCTCGCCGAAGAGTCGGCCATCCAGATGCCGACGCGGGAGTCAAAGCGCACCGTAGGCAACTGCACGCCGCCGCCGCTTGACTCGCTGCGCCGGGTGCTCGACGGCCTGCGCAGGCTTACCTGACCGCCTTACGCCGCACCAGCGGCGCCACCGGGCCTGGCTGTTCGGCAGCCTCGCCTGCGACCGCGGTGGCGGCATCGGCCGCGACCTGGACAGCCCAGCCAGCCTCGCCGCCTGCCGGAGCAGTCAGCGTCTCGAACGTCGCGGACTGCGCGGCGATCCGCTCCACGACCTCGCGCACGTGATAGTTCAGCATCGCGATGTTCATCTCGTTCGAGCCGATCACCGCGACAATGGCCCGCTCTCCCGCCTCGTACACGACCAGGTAGCCGTGGGTACCGCGGGCGACCGCCTCCCTGAAGCCGCCGCGGCCAGCGGCCGTGGTGGTCCGCGCGGAAAGCGCCCGCGTCGTGGCCACCAGCGCCGCGATTTCGGTCGGTTCAAGATCGGGCACATCGTGCGCCACCAGGAAGCCGTCGCTGGTGGCCACCAGGCTGCCGTAAATGCCGCCGACCCGCCCTCTGATGTGCAGGAGTTCGGCGCGAACCCGGTCGGCCAGCGAGGCGCCGCTGTTCCCTGTCACTGAGCGCCGACTCCGGATAACAGCACGGACGCCATGGTAAGACCCTGATGACCGGCCGCGCCGGATAGACGGCAGATTGCAGTGTGCAAGATTCGCCAGGACTAAATCGGCTGCCTGACTGTTGCAGTAGCGACGGGCCAGCAGGAGGGCGTGATGGCAGCAGAAGCAGCCGGCACCAACCGGACCAGTGAGCCGCCGGTGGCATGTTCGCTCACGCCAGCTGACCTGGCTGGTCAGCGGCAGCGCTGGCGGCGGCTCGCCGCCAGCGCCGATGCGCAGCGCAGGCAGACCGATGACGGGCTGCGGATCGGCTTCCGGCCGGATGCCGAGGCGGAGCGGGAACTTCGCGCGCTGGTGGCCGTCGAGCAGGACTGCTGCGGCTGGGCCAGCTGGTCGGTCGAGGCGACCGGCGAGCGGCTGACCCTTGTCGTCACCGCCGCGGGCGAAGGCGTCGCCGCGCTGCACGGCATGTTCGCTGAGCTTGGCTAGCCCGTCAGCCGGCGCCGCCGCGGCGGCGGACAAGCTCGTAGATGTGCCCGCCAGGGTCGGCGAAGTAGGCGGTGCGCGGGCCCCAGCGGCGATGTGTCGTCCTCCCGGTCGACTTCAAGGCCGAGCACATCGGTGTAGGACTCCTTCGCCTCGGCCAGGTCAGGAACGAACAGTTCGATGACGCCGATTTCGTTGTCCCAGGTGATCACGTGTGCGCCTTTCGTTCCCGTCATGATGGTGAGCCTGGCCCTCGCACCCCAGGACTGCGCGCGACAGCCAGGCTCATCGGCCGCGCTGTCGGTATCGGTCGGTACTGTTGCCAGGGTGAGCGTGACCGGGCGCACTGCCGTCGATGAGCTGAGCCTGCTGCGGGCGGCCGCGGCTGGCGACGAGGCCGCGTTCGGCGAGCTGGTCGAGATGCACCGGGCGGGGCTGCGGGCGCACTGCTACCGCATGCTCGGCTCGCTGCACGATGCCGAGGACGCGCTGCAGGATGCGTTGCTGCGCGCGTGGCGAGGGCTCGCCGGGTTCGAGGGCCGCAGTTCGGTGCGCGGCTGGCTGTACGCCATCGCGACCAACGCGGCCATCGACGTGACCAGGCACCGGGCGCGGCGCGAGCTGCCGGTCAGCTTCGGGCCTGCCGCTGGGCCCGGCGCCGACATGGACGAGGCGGTGCTCGACCCGATCTGGATCGAGCCGTTCCCTGACCGGCTGCTGCCCGCCGAGCCTGCCCTGCCGGAGGCCAGCTACGAGCAGCGTGAGGCCATCGAGATCGCGTTCGTCGTGGCGCTGCAGGCGCTGCCAGCGCAGCAGCGCGCGGTGTTCCTGCTCAGGGAGGTGCTCGGCTTCTCGGCCGCGGAGATCGCCGGCCAGCTCGGCACCTCGGTCGCCTCGGTGACCAGCCTGCTGCAGCGGGCCCGCGCCAGGGTGCAGCGGACCGGGCCGGCCACCAGCCAGCAGGCAACCTTGCGCGCGCTCGGTGACCAGCGGATCAGGCAGACGGTGCGGCAGTACGCCGATGCGCTTGAGCGCGGCGATGCGGACCGGCTCATCGCCATGCTGACCCGCGACGCTACCTGGTCCATGCCGCCGATCCCGACCTGGTTCAGCGGTCATGACCGGATCAGGGAGTTCCTGCTCAGGTGGCCGCTGACCGACACCTGGATGCACGCACCGGTCCGCTGCAACGGCCAGCTTGCACTCGGCTGCTACCTGTTCGACGACGAGACCGGCAACTTCGAGCCCGCGGTGATCGACGTGCTGACGATGGCCGATGGCGGGATCTCGGCGATCACCGCATTCATGTCGTCGGACATGTTCAGGCAGCCGGCGGCAGCCGGCGGCTTCACCGGGCCCGAGTTGTTCGGGTTGGTCGGGCTGCCGGCCGTACCGGAGGCCACGGCCGCCGAAGACTAGGCTGCCAGCTATGACAAAGGTGACAGAAGCCGATGTTACGGTCGGCGGCCGGCGGAACCTGCACTACTACGTGACGCAGTCAGAGCTGGCGCCCGATGCCGACGTGGTCGTCTGGCACCACGGCACGCCGAACCTGGGCTCGCCACCCGAGCCGCTGTTCGCGGCCGCGGCGGAGCACGGGCTGCGCTGGGTGTCTTATGACCGGCCAGGTTACGGCGGCTCGAGCCCCGACCCGGAGCGCTCGGTCGCGTCGGCCGCCGCGGATGTCGCCGCGATCGCCGACGACATCGGGATCGGCCGGTTCACCGTGCTCGGGCACTCCGGCGGCGGGCCGCACGCGCTTGCCTGCGCGGCGCTGCTGCCCTCCCGTGTGCTGGCAGCGGTGAGCGTATCGGCACCTGCCCCGTTCGGCGCCGATGGCCTCGACTGGTTCGCTGGCTGGAGCTCGTCGGGGGTGGCCGAGCAGCAGGCCGCGCTGGCCGGCCGGGCCGCGCTCGAGGCGTACCTGCCGGACGCCGAGTTCGATCCTGACACCTTCATCCCGGCCGACCAGCAGGCCCTCGGCGGCAACTGGGCGTGGCTGGCCGGGGTGGCCGGCGCGGCGATGGCGCAGGGCGACGCCGGCATGATCGACGACCTGCTGGCCGGCGCTCGGCCGTGGGGGTTCGCGGTTGCCGACCTGTCGGTGCCGGTGCTGGTCATGCACGGCGAGGCGGACCAGATGGTGCCCTGCTCGCATGGCGAGTGGCTCGCGGCGCATTGCGCCGGCGCCGAGTTCCTGCCGGTCGCCGGCGCCGGTCACATCACGGTGCTTGACCAGGCCCCGGTTGCTCTCGGCTGGCTGCGCGAGCGGCTGGCTGGCTAGCCGCTTCGGCACCCTCCTGCTGGTCCTGGCTGGCCGGCCCGAGCGGGCGGTACTCGCTCAGCAACGCGGCGCGGTCGGCCTTGCGTGCCCTGCGCCGGCCCGCGTCGATGATCACTACTGCGGCCATCACCGCCACCTCGATGCCGATCGTGTGCTCCACCACCGGCCGGTTCACCGCCTGGAACATCGAGCCGAGACCGAGGCTCATGCCGCCCTGCCTGCGGACCTGGATGGTCACATTGCCCGGCCGGCCGCCAGGGCCCCGCTGCAGCACGGTGCCGGGGTGCTGGCTGTCCACGATCTCCTTGCTGAACCGGCCGCCGACGTTCTGGACCAGCGTGCCTGACCCGAAGTGGTTCCAGATCAGCCCGAGCACGACGACGGCGGCGACGACCAGCGTCGCCGCGGCTAGTTGCCTGACAAACTTCACGCCCGCCGCCCTGCCCTGGTCAGCAGCCGGCGGCCGACCTGCAGGATCCACCGCCAGCGCAGCGCGACGTGGATCGGGACCAGGCCGAGCGTCACCTCGGCGGTGAGGATATGCAGTCGCTCCCAGAACGGCGAGCCCAGCATGTTGAAGCCGAGGAACGGCAGGGCAACCCTGGAGATCAGGATGCCGGAGGCCACGCACAGCACCATGGCGAACAGCAGCGCGAGGTTCACCGCCCAGATGAGCTTGTCGTGGCCGTGCGGGCTGAACAGCCGCTTGGTGGTCCTGATCACCCAGTCCCAGTGCAGCGTCAGGTGGACCAGCAGGACCAGGCCGAGGCCGATGCCCAGCCACTCGTGGATCCCGATCCCGGTGAACCCGTAGCTGTAGGCGAGCGTGAAGCCGACCAGCAGCACCGCGTCCAGCCAGAAGTCGACCCGGATGCGCGCCGCGATCCGGCGCCGCTTGGCGGCCGGCGATGCCGGGCTTGCGGTGGCGTCGGCGGCACTGGCCGAGGGTCCGTCCATGGCACTTGCAACTGTAGGTCGACTTGGTCAGCACCTCATCCAGGCCGCGTGTGGGATGCGTGTGACCGGAGCGGCCTGCTCTGGAGTTCTCTGCATGTATACACTCGATATCTACTTCTGGTGTATGCTGCACGCGTGAGCGTCCCGCTGACCCTCCTTGGCCTGCTGCAGCGAGAGCCGAGCCACGGCTACGACCTGAAGCGGGACTACGACGAGTACTTCGGCCGCGGGAAGCCGCTGCCGTTCGGCCAGGTCTATGCCACGCTCAGCCGTCTCGCCAGGGACGGCAAGGTCAGCGGCGGTGACGCAGAGCCCGGCGCGGGCCCCGACCGCAAGCGCTACGCGATCACCGAGCTTGGCGCGCGCGAGGTCGATACCTGGCTCGCCGAGCCGATCGAGCCGGAGCCGCACCAGCAGACGCTGCTGTTCTCCAAGGTCGTGCTGGCACTTATGCTGGACCGTCCGGCGGAGGACTACCTCGACGCCCAGCGGGCCAAGCACATGCAGCGGATGCGTCAGCTGACCGAGGTGAAGCGCAGCGGGGGCCTGCTTGACGCGCTTCTCGCCGATCACAGCCTGTTCCATCTTGAAGCCGATCTGCGATGGATCGACGTGACAGCGGCCAGGCTCAGCGCCCTGGCGGAAATGGTGCGTACTTCATGATCACCGACAGGCCGGCTCCGGGGGCCGGCAGCATGATCGAGGCCAGGGAGATCACCAAGTCCTTCGGCGCCACGCCGGCCCTGACCGGCGCCAGCATGTCGGCCGCGCCGGGCGAGATCCTGGCGGTGATGGGGCCGAGCGGCTCCGGCAAGTCGACGCTGCTGCACTGCCTGGCCGGGATCTTCACCCCGGACAGCGGCTCGGTCTGGTTGACCGGCGAGCGGCTCGACACGCTCAGCGACGACAAGCGCACCGAACTGCGGCGCACCGCCTTCGGCTTCGTGTTCCAGTTCGGCCAGCTGGTGCCCGAGCTGACGGTGGCCGACAACATCGCGCTGCCGTTGCTGCTCAACCGGGTCAAGCGCAAGACGGCTTACGCCAGCGCTGCCGAGTGGTTGCCGCGGCTCGGCCTGGAGAACCTGGGCAGCCGGCGGACCGGCGAGTTGTCCGGCGGCCAGGCGCAGCGAGTCGCGCTCGCCAGGTCGATGGTCGCCAGTCCCAGGGTGCTGTTCGCCGACGAGCCGACCGGATCGCTGGACACGCTGACCGGTGAGATGGTGCTCGAGTTGCTGGTCGGGGCCGCCCGCGAGCACGGCACCACGGTCGTGCTGGTCACCCACGACGCCAGGGTCGCCGCGCACGCGGACCGGGAGATCATGGTCCGTGACGGCAAGGTGATCGACCGTACCGGCGCAGCCGTCGAGGCCGCGCGGTGATGTACCGGCTGGGGCTCCAGCTCACCCTGCGCAGCGGCCGCGAGCCGTTCGTGCGGCTCATCGTCACCGCGCTGGCGGTCGCCGTCGGCGTGGCCATCATGCTGGCCGTGCTTGCCGACTTCCACGCGTTCACCACGACCAACAACCGGCCGTCGTGGGAGTCCACGCAGGGCGCCGCGGTGACCACGGGCTACAAGCGCACTCCGCGCGCCGAGCTGTGGAACTACAGCAACGACATCTACCAGGGCCAGACCATCGAGCGGCTTGACCTGGCCGCCCTCGGTGCTGGCGCACCGGTCCCGCCTGGGATCCGCAAGCTGCCGGCCGCCGGTCAGTACTATGCCTCGCCGGCCCTGGCCGCGCTGATCCGCCGGGTGCCGGCCGACGAGCTCGGCGACAGGTTCCCCGGCAAGCTGGCCGGAACGATCAGCCAGGCGGCGCTCACCGGGCCGACGGAGCTGGTCGTCTACGTCGGTTACCCGGCGCAGCAGCTCGCGGCTCGGCCGGCCACGATGGTCGTCACCAAGATCGCTCACTTGCCGGGCAAGCAGATCTGGACGCACTACTTCAGGGATGCGTTCATCGCCGGGGCGATCGCCTTCGTGTTCCCGATCCTCATCCTGGTCGGCACCGCCACCCGGCTGGCGGCCGCCAGGCGTGAGGAGCGGTACGCCGCGCTCCGCCTCGTCGGCGCCACTACCGGGCAGATATCGGTGATCTCCTCGGTCGATGCCGCGGTCAGCGCGCTGCTCGGCAGCCTGCTCGGCATCGTGATCTTCCTGCTGCTGCAGCCGGTGCTGGCCGGCTCGGCCATCACCGGGGTGAAGTACTTCGCTGACCAGGTCACCCCGACCCCGGCCGGGTACCTGATCGTGCTGATCGGCGTGCCGGCCGTGTCCGCGATCGCCGGGCTCATCTCGCTCAGGCGGGTAGTGATCTCGCCGCTCGGCGTGGCCCGGCGAACGACGCCCGCGCCCCCGACGGCCGCCCGGCTTATCGTGCTGCTGATCGGCATGGCGCTGTTCGGCTTCGGCATCGCAAGCACGACCAATAAGCAGATCGGCCCGGCCACTTACCTCGGCCTGATCGTGATCATGATCGGCCTGGTGGTCGGCGGCCCCTACCTGACGGCGCAGGCCGCACGGCTGCTCCGCGGCGTGCTGAACGGACCGTCCGCGCTGCTCGCGTCGCGGCGGCTAGCCGACAACCCGAAGGCAGCGTTCAGATCGGTCAGCGGGCTGGTGCTGGCGGTGTTCCTCGGCACGATGGTGGCCGGCATCCTGCCGACGGTGGAGGCACTGAACGCGTCGCCGAGCGCCAAGGCGCTCGACAAGGTCCTGCTCGACACGTTCACCGCATCTCCGGTCTGCGGCGCGGACGCGAACTGCTCTGGCAATAACTCGCCTGGCGTCCCGATGCACACCGCGCTTGAGCAGCGCATCGCCAACTATGGCCTGCCGCCCGCTGCCGCGTCCTCGCTGCTGACCGGGCTCAGCCAGTTCCGCGGCGCCACGGTGGTCCCGGTCTACTCGGTCGCTGCACCCAAATCCGCCGGCCAGCCGGCGGCCAAGGGCGCGGGCAAGGGCTCAGGACCGCAGGGGCCCGGCGGAGGCGGCGGCGACATCAAGGGCCCCGGCGTACCTCCGGCGGGCGTGGTCAGCTGCGCTGGCCTGCGGGAACTGAAGGCCCTGGGCCAGTGCCGGGCAGGCATCAGCGCCGTCGAAGTGCAGGCGCAGAACCTGTCCGATGACAACCCGACCTACAGCACCGAGGCGATCGCCGGCCAGGCAAGCCCGGCCTACACCGGCAGCGTCAGCAACCTCTACCTGCAGCTCGTGCTGGTGAAGGTGAACAACTCCGCGACGCTGGAGAAGGTCAGGACCTATCTGGTCACGCACACCCCGCTGTCTGAATCGGGTACCGCCGCGAAGACGTTCGGCGAGGCAGTCGAGGCGCGGGCGCAGGTGGCCTACTCCGTGCAGCGGCTGTTCTACGCGGCGGTCGGGCTGACGCTTGTGGTGGCCGGCTGCAGCCTTGCGGTGACCGTCGGGGGCAGCCTGGTCGAGCGCAAGCGCCCGTTCACCCTGCTGCGGGTGACCGGCACGAAAACCGCCACGCTCTACCGGGTCGTGCTGCTCGAGGCGGTGCTGCCGCTGGCGGCGGCCACCATCGTGGCGGCCGGCATCGCCTACGGCGGCGCGGTGATCGCAGTGAGCCAGTTCGCCAGGAAGGGCACCCCGCTGCCGGTGCTCCAGCACTCCTACTACCTGACGGTGGGGGCAGGCCTGGTCGCATCGCTGCTGATCATCGGTGCCTCCCTGCCGCTGCTCAGCCGGCTGACCGGCGCCGAGCACGTCAGGTTCGAGTAACTCGGCGCCGCCGCTCGCGGCGCCGGCCGAATCTTGGCCGGCGCCGCACTGCGTCCGGGTTACCTGCATAGCCGCCTGCTCGCTACCATGTCGCGCATGTCGCTGAAGCAGCAGACGGCAAGGGCGCTCCGCGCCGTTGCGTGGCGCATCGAGCGCCCGCCGATTCGCCGCCGGTCGCAAGCCGCTCCGCCGAAGGACACCGGCCTGCCAGCCGCTGCCGATTCCGCGGCGGGTTCGCGGGTGGCCTCCTGGTTCTTCGAGCAGTACCCGCGGTTCTACACCACCAGCAGCACCGCACCGACCACCGCGCGGCTGAACCTGCGCTACGAGGCGATCTTCGGCGAGAACCAGGACATCTTCACCGACGCTGCGGTACTCGACCTTGCCAGCCACGACGGCCGCTGGTCGTTCGCGGCGCTGGCCAGCGGCGCGAAGACGGTGGTCGGCATCGAGGCACGGCCAGAGCTTGTGCAGGCGGCCGCGGAGAACCTGGAGAAATACGGGTACGGCGCAGATCGCGCCCGCTTCGTGGCCGGCGACGTGCACGAAGTGCTCGGCACCCAGGACTTCTCCGCGGACGTCGTGCTCTGCCTCGGCTTCCTGTACCACACGCTGCGCTACAACGAGCTGCTCGCCGGAATCCGCCGGACCAACGCCAGGTACCTGATCATCGACACGTTCAGCCCGTTCATGATGGGTCAGGTGCCGAACGTGAACGTCATCACCGAGGATGCCGACGAGGAGGGGAAGGCGGCCGCCGACAGCTACACGAGCGGGCCTTCGGTCCTGGTCGGGCGGCCGAACCTGGCCGCGATCAAGACCATGCTCGGGCCGTACGGCTACCGGGTAGAGCGGCTATCGGACTGGGCCGGCCTGCTCCGCGACAATCCTGGCACGGACAACTGCGGCGACTACCAGAACGGGCGGCGGGTCACGATCCGCTGCGTCGACTCCAGGGTAGGTAGCTAGCGACAGGGAGAGCCAATGCGCCGAGCGCCGAGCGGAACTCGCGCCGTCAGGCTGGCCACGATCCTGGCACTGCTGGCCGGCTTCGGCTGGCTGGCCGGCACCGGCCCGGCGCAGGCGGCCACCGCCAGCGGGCGCACGTGGCAGGTCGAGCCGACGCCGAACGGGCGCGGCGCCGGGATCAACGTGCTGGCCGCGGTGTCGTGCACCTCGGCGCAGGCCTGCACCGCCGTCGGCTCGGAGTCGGCGAACGCATCGAGCCCGTCAGCCGCCCTTGCCGAGCGCTGGAACGGCAGCAGCTGGCGAGTCCAGCAGGCCGCTACCCCCAAGCACGCGACCAGCACCAACCTGTACGGCGTCTCCTGCCCGGCGGCGACCGCCTGCACGGCCGTCGGCACCGCCTTCCACAAGACCGGCAGCATCGACGTGAACCTGGCAGAGACCTGGAACGGCACGCGGTGGCGGGTACGGGCGACGCCGAACCCGGCCGGCGCAACCGACGGCGGGCTGTACGCCGTGTCCTGCACCTCGGCAACCGCGTGCACGGCAGTCGGCCAGTACAACAACGCAGCCGGGTTCACGCTCGCGGTCGCCGAGCGCTGGAACGGCTCGGCCTGGCAGATCCAGCCGGTCCCGCAGCCGGCCAAGCGCACCTGGTTCTTCGGCGTCTCCTGCTCGGCCGCCGACGCCTGCATCGCGGTCGGCTACAAGAACAACGGGTCAGGGGACGCGAAGCCGTTCGCCGAGGCCTGGAACGGCACGAGCTGGCAGGCGACGAAGGTGCCGCTGCCGGCCGGCGCTCCCGGCGGGGCGTTGAGCGCGGTGTCCTGCACCGCAGCACGCGCCTGCACGGCGACCGGCACCGACTTCGGTACCACCCAGCCGACGCTGGCCGAGCGGTGGAACGGCACAAGCTGGCGGGTGCAGGCCACGCCGAGCCCGGCGAATTTCCGGCAGAGCGCCTCGACCATCAGCCTGGACGGCGTCTCGTGTACATCGCGCACGGCGTGCGCGGCCAGCGGCGAATACAGCCCAGGCGGCCTGGCTGCCTACTTCATCGAGATGTGGAACGGCAAGAAGTGGCGGCTCGCTACCGCGCCGGTGCCGGCCGACTTCTCGCATGGCGCGCTGCTTGGCATGGCATGCGCAACTGGCCGGTGCACGGCGGTCGGTGCGTGGTCGGGCGGAGCGCTCCTGCAAGCGACGCTCGGCCTGGCCAACTGACTCGCTCGACTGCAAGCGCCGCGGCCTGCCGGGACCACGATCGTGCGGACCGCGGGAGCCCGCGCGACCCCGGCCTGCTGGCACGGCGCGAGCCAGGCAGCCCGTTACTGTGCCGTGCGCTACCGAGATGCGGGGAACAGCCGGTCCAGCTGGTAGTCGATGACGGCTTGGGCTTGGTCGACCGAGGAATTGCCGGACAGCACGCTGGTGCTCAGGCCGGCGGCGATGGCCAGCAGGCCGAGGGCCTCCAGGTCAGGGTCAAGGCCGGCAGGCGTGTCGCCGGCATGCTGGGCGGCTCGCAGCTGACCGGCCACCACGTCGATCACCGAGCCGGTGTTCTTGACCAGCGGCGCGATGGCCAGCGCCGGATCGGTGAGGGACAGCGCGAGGTAGGCCGTGCTGAGTATGGCGAAGGTGCGCCGCTCTTCGTCGGCGGGCAGCGCCTCGGTCAGGATGGCCGCGATGATGTCGTGCGGGCCGGCCGGGCCGCCTGACCGGCCGGCCTGGCCGAGCCGGGCCCGCGCCATGGCCCGCTCGCCGAACCTGGCCAGCAGGTGCTGCATGGCGGCCAGCAGGAGCTGTTCCTTGGTGCCGAAGTAGTACTGGACCAGCCGCAGGGACACGCCAGCTGCTGCGGCGACCTCGCGCATACCCGTGGCGTGCAGACCGCGGGTGGCTGCCGTCCGCAACAGCGCATCGGCAATCTGCCGCCGCCGCTCCGCGTGGTCGACCCGCTTCGGCACCCGCTCACCGTACTCTCGCTGACCTGTCAGGCAGTTTGATGATACGCTTGTACCATAATGAACGCGGCTGCGGGGAGGCAACACATGTCCGTGCTCAAGCGCATCACCGGTGCCGCGGACCTGGCATCAGAGGGCAAGCCGGGATCCTGGACCGACGATGCGGCGCGCGACCGGTTCATGACCGCTTACCAGCTGGCCTTCGCGCTGTGGCCGCAGCAAGCCGAGGAGTTCGACATCGAGACCGCGACCGCGACCACGCGGGTGCACGCCTACCGGCCGAACCCCGACGGCGCGCCGGTCGTGCTGCTCAGCGCGTTCAACGCGGCCGGCCTGTACCAGCACGTTGCGGCACTGGCGGCAGCCGGGCCGGTCTACGGGATCGACATGCCGGGCGACGCCAACCCCAGCGTCGCGCGGGCCCTGATGACCCCGCCGCAGAACTGCGCCGCCTGGCTTGACGAGCTCCTCGGCAAGCTCAGCGACCGCCCGGCGCACCTGGTCGGCTTCTCCTACGGCGGCTGGATCGCGATGAACCAGGCGATCCGCGCGCCAGGCCGGGTTGCCTCCATCACGCTGCTCGACCCGGCCGGGCTCACCAAGCTCGACGCCCGCTTCTGGTGGTGGCTGTCCATCACCGGCCTGGCAACGCTGACCCCGATGCCGGTGCGCCGCCGCCTCGCCCGGTGGCTGGACAGCCCAGGCATGCTGCAGCACGAGCTGATGACGCTCATGTGGGCAGGCACCCGCGGCTATCATGCCGAGCCCAAATTCCCCGCGGTCCTCACCGACGACCAGCTCCGGTCGATCAGCGTGCCGGCCCTGCTGGTCACCGGCGCGCGCAGCGCCCTGGTCGGCCCCCGGGAGGCGCGGGCACGCGGGAGCCTGATGCCGCACGCGCAGGTCGCCGTCGTGCCCGGCAGCCACGGCGGCTTCAGCAGGATCGATGAGGTCAACGACCGGATCGCCGCCTTCATCGAAGCGCACGCCGCCGGGGAGCAGGCGGCCAGCAACGACACGGCCGCCGGCCGCTAGCCGGGGTAAGCGCAGCCCGCTGCTGTAACTCTCGTCACATTCCGTGGCGCTGCCACCGCGACGGGATGAGATCCCTTGAAGTTGCGTGTTCAACATAATGAATCGAGGCCGGGAGCCTGCGCACGGTGACGCTGACCGCGTCAGCCAGACAGGCGTGCCAGGTGATCCCGGCCTTTCGCATGCCAGGAACCGGACGGGGGGTCAGCCAGATGCGCGTGACAGTGCTGATTCCCGCGCACAACGAGCGCGAGCAGATCGCCGGCACGATCGCGGCGCTGCGCCTGCAGACCAGGCAGCCTGACCAGATCGTGGTCGTGGCCGACAACTGCGGCGACGACACCGCCGCGGTCGCTGGGCAGGCGGGTGCCGACGTCTTCACCACGGCCGGCAACACCGGCCGGAAGGCAGGCGCGATCAACCAGGCACTGGCGCTGTTCCTGCCCGAGGCTGCCGACGACGACTGCGTCCTGGTGATGGACGCCGACACCGAGCTGAACGCGCACTGGATCGAGACCGCCGCCGGTGAGCTCAAGGCCGACCCCATGGTCGCGGTCGGCGGCACCTACCTGGGCAAGGAGGAGACGCCGAGCCTGGTACGCCAGCTGCAGATCAACGAGTTCACCCGCGCTTCCAGGCTGCAGCACCGCAAGAGCCGCAAGAGCGTGTGGTGCCTGTCCGGCACCGGGACCATGGCCCGTGCCGCCATGCTGCGCCAGGTCGCGGCCTGCCGCGGCACGGTGCTGCCCGGCCGGCCGGGCGATGTGTACGACGCGGAGAGCTGTACCGAGGATTTCGAGCTGACGCTCGCGGTCAGGACGCTCGGCTATTCCTGCATCATCCCGCGCGGCTGCGAGTCGCATACCGAGGTGATGCCGACCGTCAGGACCTGGTTCAACCAGCGGCTGCGGTGGCAGCAAGGCACGCTGGAGTCGCTGCGTGATTACGGCATCACCAAGGTCACCTGGGGCTGGCAAGGGTGGGCCAGGCAAGGGCTGTTCCACTTCCGGTTCATGGCGCAGTTCCTGCTCTGGTTCGTGCTCATTCACTCGCTGCTGACCACCGGAGCCGGCTTCCCGCCGCTGATCATCGCAGCGCTGGTGGTGGTGTACTTCGAGCGCATCGTCTCGGTCTGGCGGGCCGGCTGGCGCGGCCGGATCCTCGCGGCGCTGATCGTGCCGGAGTTCCTGTACGGCTGCTCAGAAGGCGCCTACCTGCTGACCGCTGCCTACCAGGTCATCCGCCGCCAGCCGCTCGCTTCCTGGGGTCATCTGTGAGCCTGCTTGCCGCGTTCGCCGCCGTCATCACGCTGCTGTACGGCGTCTCGGCGCTGGCCAGGATCGCGCCGGTCAAGCGTCGCCATGACACCTGGCGGCAGCTGTGGGCCGGCGGCCTCATCACCGCGGTCACGCTGGGCGTCGCCGGCTCCGCGTATCTTGCGCTCGACCGCGATGCGATCTCGTTCCCGGCGGACGGCACGGCGCTGACCGCGCAGGCGACGTCGAGCGAGCTGCCGCTCGGCGTCTTCACCAAGGACGAGGGCAGCTCGTGGACCTCGGTCGCCGCGTTCGGCCAGCAGGCAGGCCAGCCGGTCCGGTATGTGCTTGACTACCTCGGCCCGTCGCAGCCGTTCCCGGCTCGGCTCGGCGCGGAGGCGGCCGCGCACGGGGCCGAGCCGGTGCTGCAACTCGAGCCGAAGATGACCATGCGGCAGGTGGCCGCGGGCGACGACGACGGCTACCTGAGCCGGCTCGCCGCCCAGGTGCGCGAATACCGCCACCGGGTGGTGCTCAGCTTCGCGCCCGAGGCGAACGGCAACTGGTACCAGTGGGGCTACACCCGCACGCCCGCGGCGCAGTACCGGGCCGCCTGGGCGCATGTCATGCACGTCTTCCGCGCGGACCGGGACGTCACGTGGATGGACACCATCAACCGGACGTACCCGGGTGCCGGGCGGACAGCCGCCTATATCGTGCCCGGCGTCTCGATGATCGGCCTTGACGCCTATTACGAATACCCGCATGCGAACTTCGACAGCGTGTTCGGCCAGACGCTGCGCCAGATCCGCGCCGTGACCAGCAAGCCGGTCATGATCAGCGAGACCGGCGTGGGGCAGGTCAACAGCCAGGCCAGCGCGATCCCCAATCTCGTGCAAGGGGCGCGGGCCAATGGCATCGCCGGGCTCATCTACTTCGACGAGGACCAGGGCACCGGCAACATCCATCACCAGAACTGGGCGCTGACTCCGGCCGGCGCGGCGGCACTGCGGATAAGCCTGGCCAGCGGGCCGTCTTCGGTCCCGGTCCTGCTGTACCACGGCATCTACGGGCGGGACGACCCGGAGTCCAACAGCGTCAGCCTGGCCGCGTTCCGCGAGCAGATCGCGTACCTGCACGCGCGCGGCTACCACACGATCAGCCCGCGGCAGTACCAGCGATGGGCAGCCGGCCAGCCGGTATCGCTGCCGGCCAGGCCGGTCCTCATCACTGTCGACTGCAACCAGAGCTCGTTCCTCCGGGCGCTGCCGGTGCTCCGCCAGTACCGCTACCGGGTGGTGATGTACGTGGTGACCGGGTTCGCCGACGGGGCGTACGGCGGACCAGCCGGCCAGCGCGGCTACTACCTTGACTGGGCGCAGCTGAAGGCGATGTACCGCGCTGGCTATATCTGGCCGCAGTTCCACGCTGGCCACTGCGGCCACGCGTACGTGACGGCCAGCTCGCCGTTCGGTTGCGGCAAGGGGCTGACTCCCACGCCCGATGCCATCTGGGGCCACCGTTACTACAGCGACCCGATGGGCCAGCCGGTCGCCGGCTATCACGGCCGCGTCGAGCGCGATGTGCGGCAGGGGCTTGCCGCGATGGAGTCGGAGTTCGGCCTGAGCTGGCGGCAGCTCACGGACACGTTCGCGGTGCCGTGGAGCGACTACGGACAGCCGCAGACGACAAACCAGCCGTGGCTGGCCAGCTACTTCGGGCAGCTGTTCAAGGTCGTCTTCGTCCAGGACAACTGGGTCGCGAAGGACAACTTGCGGTACCGCTACGAGGTAGACCACGGCACGACGCTGGCGCGCTTCACCGCTGCGCTGCACAGCCAGCTCTTCACCCGGACCGGCTGACGAGCCTGCCGCACCCCGGTCCCGAAGGCCGCGGGCCTAGTCGCTGGCCTTCACCACGCCGATCGGGCAGGAAACGCCTGTCCCGTGGTCCGGGCAGTAGCCGTACGGGTTCTTGGTGTCGGCAAGGTACTGCTGGTGGTAGTCCTCGGCGAAGTAGAACTCGCCGGCCGGCACGATCTCCGTGGTGATCTTGCCGTAGCCGGCCGCGGTCAGCCGCTGCTGGTACGCTGCCGCCGACGCCTCGGCCTCGGCCTTCTGCTCAGGCGAGGTGTAGAAGATCGCGGACCGGTACTGGGTGCCGATGTCGTTGCCCTGCCGCATGCCCTGGGTCGGGTCGTGCGACTCCCAGAACAGCCTCAGCAGCTCGCCGTAGGACACCTTCGCCGGGTCGAAGACCACCCTGACGGCCTCGGCGTGCCCAGTGCGGCCCGAGCACACCTCTTCGTAGCTCGGGTTCTTGGTGAAGCCGCCCTCGTAACCCACGGCGGTGGTCACCACGCCGGGCAGCCGCCAGTAGTTCTTCTCCGCGCCCCAGAAGCAGCCGAGCGCGAACTCGGCAACCTGGGTGCCGTCGGGGTAGGGCGGCAGCAGCGGCGTGCCAAGCACCTCGTGCCGCTCGGGTACGCGCATCGCCTGGTCGCGGCCGCGGAGCGCGTCATCCGCCGTCACCATCCGCGTCTTGTGCGATCCGAAAATGCCCACAGCAGCCTCCTCACCCGCTGGCTCAGCTCCAGCATCTCACCGGGGCAGCACGTCAGCGCGACCTGGGCTGGCCTGATACCACCCCCACCGGCTGCCAACCATGACGATCAGCAGCCGATTCCCTGGCCCGCTAGGCCTCTGGCTCGGCCCCGGCTGCGACCGCCGCCGGCTCTCGCCCCCGGCCATGTGGCCACAGCGCGTAGCCGGCCGGGAGCAGCTTTGCCTTGTCGGGCAGCAGGCCCCAGATGCCGCGTGGCACCCAGATGGCGATCGCGATCGTCAGCAGGCCGAGCACGATGTAGGACCAGCTACCGTCTGGCGCGAGCCACTGCTGCACAGCGAACACCAGCACGGATCCGGCGATCGGGCCCTCGATGGTGCCGATGCCACCGATCAGCACAGCGAAGATCATCATGGCCGACCACTGGATTGAGAACGCGGACGACGACTGGAGATACGGTGCCCGCACGACCTCCAGTGCCCCTCCCGCGCCGCAGCCAGCCGCGGCAATCGCGAAGACAAGCAGCCGGGTGCCTCCGGCCTGGCCGCCGACGGTGCGGGCGGCTGACTGGTCATCATGCACAGCCCGGAGCACCCGCCCCGGCTTGCTGCGCATGATCACGTAGACGGCGGCTAGCGCGACGACAACGACGCCAAGGCTCAGCCAGTACACCGTGTCGGTCAGGGATGCGGGACTGCCCTTCGGCAGGCCGGGCAGCGTCCTGCCGATGGTGCCGCCGAGCGACGGGTACCTGCTGATGATCAGGTAGCAGTCGGCTGCTATGACCAGGGTGGCAAGTGCAAAGAAGGGACTGCGCAGTCGCCAGAGCAGCGACCAGACCGCGACCCCGAGGGCGGCGCAGCCGAGCACTGCGGCCGGCAGGGCGAGCAACGGCTTGGTGCCATGAACCGCCAGGGCCAGGACGACGTAGCACCCGAGGCCGAAAAACGCCTGCTGCCCGAGCGAGATCAGGCCAGCGTAGCCAGCCAGCAGGTTCCACATGCTGGCCAGGATGATCAGGATGAAGAGCCTGGCGAGCAGGCTCGTGGCATGCCCGTGCAGCAGGCCGGGCAGGGCTGCCAGGCCGCACAGCAGCACCACCGCCACGGCGCCTGGCCACAGCGATGACCGGCCCGGCGTGCCCGGATCCGGCCCAGATAGCACCGGAGCGGCCGCCGCGTGCTGCGGCCGAGACCTGGTCATGCCAGCTGCCGCCTGCCGGTGACGCCTTCCGGCCTGATCAGCAGCATCGCCAGGAAGAACAGCTGCGGCGCAAGGAGCTGGTCGCTCGGGCTGATCTGCGCGCCGATCTGCTGGACCACGCCGAGCAGAATGCCGCCCGCCAGGGTTCCCCACAGCGATCCGAGACCGCCGATCACCACCGCCTCGAAGGCGAGCAGCAGCAGCTGAGTGCTGCCTGTCGTCGGGTCTACCACGCTGTACAGGCCGTACGAGGTCCCGGCGATCGCCACGGCCACCATCGCGATGGCGCCTGCGATCCCGAACAGGTGCCCCTGGCCGACCGCTGACAGCTCAGCCGCGCCGCGGCCGTCTGGCACGGCCCTGAACTGCCTGCCGAGCCCGCTCGCCGACAGCAGCAGCTGGAGGACGATCAGTACCACCACCGCGACGATGAGGAAGGCCAGGTCCAGGTAGCTGACCGTGATCTTGGACCCGATGCTGAGCTGATTGGACAGCGCCCCGATCTGCAGGTTGTGCGGAGTCGCCGTGAGGAACTGCTGCAGGCCGCTCTCGATCACGATCGACAGGCCGAAGGTGACCAGCAACGCGGTCGGCGCCCCCCGGTTCAGGCTGGCCTGCAGCAGGACGCGCTGGCCCACATATCCCAGCACGGCGAACACCGGCACGGTCAGCACGATCGCTTCCGGTGTCGACAGGTGCCCGACTGCGACCAGGCCGGCCGCCAGGTAGGCAGCCACCACGGCGAGGTCGCCGTGCGCCACGTTGGTGAACTTCATGACGCCGAATACGACCGCGAGGCCGTAGCCGAGCAGGGCATACAGGCCTCCGAGCGCCACACCCTGCACGACGTCGTTGGCCCAGATCACGGCACCATGGGCAGGACGGCATCGGCCGGGAGCATCCGCATCTGGCCACAGTAGCGAGGTTGAGCTTGATTTCCTGCTGATTTGCCTGATCAGGCGCTATCTGGTGGACCGCGCCCGGCCCGGCGGCCGGCCCGCCGTGGCTAGGTCACCTGCTCGGCGTCTTCGCCAGCGACAGCAGCCTCCGGTGGTCCCAATCTTTGGCCCGCTGGCCACAGCCAGTATCCGACCGGGAACAGCTTGAGCCTGTCAGAGATCAGGCCCCAGATCCCGCGCGGCGCCCAGATGGCGACCGAGATCGCGATCAGGCCGAGCACGATGAAATACCAGGTGCCGTAGTGGGCAAGCCACTGCTGCAGGGCGAAGAACACGATCGTGCCGATGATCGGCCCCTCGATCGTGCCGATGCCGCCGATCAGCACCGCGAAGATCATCTCGGCCGACCACTGCACCGAGAAGGCCGGCCCTGGCTGCAGGTACGGCGCGCTGATGACCTCGAGCGCGCCCGCCGCGCCGCAGCCCGCGGCCGCGATCACGAACACCAGCAGCTGGGCCCGGCCGACCCTGACACCCACGCTGCGCGCGCCGGTCTCGTCGTCGCGCACCGCGGTGAGCTCGAGCCCGAGGCGGCTGCGCAGCACCAGGTAGACGCACACCAGGGTGATCGCGGTAACCGCGAGCGTGGTCCAGTAGATGTACGCATCCAGGTATTTGATGTTGATGTTGGGCAGGCCAGGCATGAACTCGCCGGTGCCGCCGCCGAGCGACGGGTACCTGATGATGATCAGGTAGCAGACCGATGCGACGACCCAGGTGGCGATCGCGAAGTAGCCGCTGCGCAGCCTGGACAGCAGCCACCAGACGACCAGGCCGAGCGCGGCGCAGCCGACCACCGCGATTGGCAGGCCGACGAACGGATCGACCCCGTGCAGGGCCCCGATCAGCACGAAGTAGGAGCCGAAGCCGAAGAATGCCTGCTGGCCGACCGACACCAGCCCGGTGTAGCCGGCCAGCAGGTTCCACATGCTGGCCAGGATCAGCAGGATGAAGAAGTTGACGAGCAAGCTCGTGGTGCCCGAGTACACCCGGTACGGCAGGTAGGCCAGCACCGCGATCACGGCGATCGCGCCAAGGCCGGACCAGATTGCGGACCGCCGTGACCTGGTCACCCTGACGCCGGGCGCCAGCCCGGCCGCCGAGACGCTGGCAGGCTGCCTGGTGCGGGCGCTCATGCTGTCCTCCGGCTGCCGGTGATGCCCTGCGGCCTGATCACCAGGACCAGGAGGAAGAACAGCTGCCCGGCCAGCAGCAGGTCGGCCGTGCTGATCTGGGCGCCGATGTCCTGCACGACGCCGAGCAGGATGCCGCCGACCAGCGTGCCCCAGAGCGAGCCGAGACCGCCGATCACCACCGCCTCGAACGCGAACAGCAGCAGCAGCTGCGTCGTTCCCGTGGTCGGGTCAAACGTGGTGTACACGCCGTAGGCCGTGCCGGCGACCGCCACGGTGCCGAACGCGATGGCCGCGGCGATGCCGAAGATGTGCCGGTAGTCGGCGCCAGCGAGCTGGGCCGCCTCCCGGTCGTCTGCCACCGCCCTGATCAGGCGTCCTTGCCTGGTCCTTGACAGGAAGAGCTGCAGCCCGAGCAGCACCACGACCGCGGCGATCAGGATGGCCAGGTCCAGGTAGCCGACGGTGATCTGAGATCCGACGTTGAAGTGGTCGGTGGCGAGCGCGCCGATGCTCAGCGAGCGGGAGTTGGCGGAGAAGAACTGCTGCAGCGCATTCTCGATCACGATCGACATGCCGAACGTCACCAGCAGGGTGGTCAGCACGCTCCGGTTCAGGCTGGCCTGCAGCACGGTGCGCCAGAGCACGTAGCCGATGATCGCGAACAGCGGGATCGACACCAGGATCGACAGCGCGGTCGGCATGTGCAGCACGGTCACCAGGCCGGCCGCCAGGTATGCCGCGACCACTGCCAGGTCGCCGTGCGCCAGGTTGATGACCTTCATCACGCCGAACATCAGCGACAGGCCGCAGGCGAACAGCGCGTAGAGGCCGCCGAGCAGCACGCCCTGCACGATGTCGTTGACCCAGATCACGGCCGCTCCTGGGGCAGCCCAGCCGGGCCGGCCAGGCCGAAGTAGGCAGCCTCGATGCTGGCAGGGGTCAGGCCAGCCGGCTCCCCCTCCAGCGTGGTCCTGCCCTCGAGCAGGCAATGCACCCGCGCGGCGACCGCGAGGGCCTGGCTCACGTCCTGCTCCACCAGCAGCACGGTGACTCCGGTGGCCAGCAGCTCAGGCAGGATGCCGTAGATCCGCCGGACCACCGCGGGCGCTAGCCCGAGTGACAGCTCGTCAAGCAGCAGCAGCCTGGGGTTGGCCACCAGCGCCCTGCCGATCGCCACGGCCTGCTGCTCGCCGCCGGACAGCTGGTCGGCCCGCTGACCGCGGCGGTCCCGCATCCAGTCGAACAGCTCGTAGACGCGGCTGATGGTCCACGGCCCCTTGCGCGCATAGGAGGCGCCGACCTTGAGGTTCTCCGCGACGGTCAGCGAGGAGAACAGCCGGCGGCCCTCAGGTACCAGCACGATCCCGGACGCGACCCGGCGCTCCGGGCGGAGCTTGGTGACGTCCACGCCGTCCAGGGTGATGCTGCCGGAAGTCGGCCGGTCGAGGCCGGCGATCGCGCGCAGCAGGGTGGACTTGCCGGCCCCGTTCGCGCCGATCATGGCGTAGGTCTCGCCGACGCCGACGCTCAGGCTGACCTCGTACAGCGCACGAAGCTGGCCGTGGTGCACGGTGAGGTCCCGCACCTCCAGCAGCGGCCCGCCGGTCATGCCTGCTCCTGGTCCGGCTGGCCGCCCGCTGACTGCCCGGGCAGCGAGGTGCTGACCTCGGTGCCGAGGAAGACCTCGCGCACCGTGGGATTGGCTAGCACATCGGCCGGCCCGCCGTCGGCCACGAACCGGCCGCCGGCCAGGCAGAGCAGCCTGTCGACGGATCCGGTCAGCGCGCGTACCACGTGCTCGATCCAGATGATGGCCACGCCACCTGCCCTGATCGAGGTGACGATCTGGACAAGCTGGGCAACCTCAGGGTCGGTCAGGCCGCCAGCCACCTCGTCAAGCAGCAGCAGCTTCGGCCTGGTCGCCAGCGCGCGGGCCATCTCCAGCCGCTTGCGCTGCAGCAGGCCAAGCGTGCCCGCCGGGCGGTTGGCCTCGGCGGCCAGGCCGGCGACCTCGAGCGCCTCTGCCGCGAACGCGTAGCTCGCCCGGCGCCGCAGCCTGCCCCCCTGCTGGGCTGCGACGAGCACGTTCTCGTACACAGTCATGCCGCCGAACGGCCGCGGCACCTGATAGGTCCTGCCGATGCCGACCCGGCACCTGGCCGCCGAACTCAGCCTGTTGACCTGCGCGCCGCCCAGCCTGATGCTGCCGGCATCCGGGCTGATATCACCGGCAATGAGCCCGAACAGGCTGGTCTTGCCCGCGCCGTTGGGCCCGACCATGCCGACGAAATCGGCTTCGCCGACGGTCAGCGAGAGTCCCTCAGCGACAACGACCCTGCCGAAGCTCTTGGAAACGCTGTCGAGCTCCAGCAGGGCCGGGACAGAACTGTCAGGCATTCGTAGGCTCGAGCGGAGCCTCGATCTTGACGCTCTTGTTCAGTGAGTTGTCGACGACCTTCATCTCGAACGGGTACTTGCCCGTGGTCTTCTTCCACTGCACGCCGACCGGCGGGATGACGCCCACGCCTGGCGCCGGCGCGGTGCTCGCGCCGAAGTTGATCGGCCCGCACATGCCGGTGTAGTTGACGGTGTGCAGCGCGTTGGCGACCTCGGACTTGTCGTGCGGGTCGGACACCGCGGAGAACGCCTCCTTGGCGATCTCGAACAGCGCGTACGAGGACCCGATGGATTGCGTCCACTGCGTGCTGGTCGCGGTCTCGAACGCGGTGGCAAGCGAGGCTGCCGTCTGGCCGGTGAGCGACGACGAGTACGGCATGTAGGGTCCCCACCACGAGTCGGTGGCGATGTTATTCACCAGCGACCCGAGCGCGGTCACGTCGGAGGGGAACAGCAGCACCTTGGCAACCGTCGCGAGCTTTGGCTTGAAGCCCTGCTGATTTGCCTGGTGCCAGAACGTGACGAAGTCGGGCGGCAGCGGGCAGTTGGAGTAGATCTCGCAGTGGTTGCTCTTGAACTTAGTGATCATCGAGGTGAAGTCGGTGGTGCCGTCCGGGTAGGCGCCGCCGTCCACCACCTTGTAGCCCACGGACTTGATCAGCGGTTCGAAGCCGTCCCTGAACGCGTTCCCGTCCGAGTCGTTGGGGTACATGCAGGCGACTTCCCGGTTGTTCGGGATGCGGTTCCACATCGGCTCGAAGCAGCCAAGGAACTGCTCGAGGCCGAAGAAGAACATCGTGCAGAACTCGAACTTCTTCGTCGGCTTCAGCGGGTCGCCGCCGAGACCGGCGTACCAGGACTCCCACGGCACCACGGTGGACAGGCAGGGCGTGCCGTGGCTCTCGGCGGCGACCGCCACCGGGTTGGTCGTTTCCGGCGTGGACGTGGTGACGATCATGTCCACGTTGTTGGACTGGATGAGCTGCTGGGCTACCTGAGTTGCCCTGGTCGCGCTCGACTGTGAGTCCTCGACGATGATGTTGACCTTGTACTTCTTGCCGCCCACCGTGAACCCCTTGCGGTAGGTGGCAGTCGCCCTGATGGTGTTCAGCACGAACTTGTCGCTGGCACCGAAGTCGGCAAGGTCACCGGTCAGCGGCGTGATGAAGCCGATGTTGATGATGTCCTTCTTGGTTACGCTCGATGCGCCCTTGATGCCAGAGCCGCAGGCGGCAAGCATGCCGCCCGCGCCAGCGGCCAGCGCCCCGGCACCAATGCCCTTCAAGACTGAACGCCGCGCTATCGGCAGGTTGAGCGGCGTCAAGTCGTGAGCCGTTTCCTGACGGTCCATTCCGTCTCCTTGCAGGTCGGCCCCGCAGGCTTGCCGGTCGGTCCGGCCAGCGGGCAACGTCAATGCTGCGGCTGGCTCTCTCGGACGGAGCTGCAGGATGTTCGCCTAGCGTACGACTATACGCAATGTAGAACTCAACCATGCTAGATCACTGACTGTCAACAGATGCCGCACTGCGCATGACTATGTCGTAATCTGCCCGCTTCAGCGAGCTGCGGACGCAGCAGAGCCCTGGGCTCGCAGGTCAGACTCGATCTGGCCGGCCGTGTGCAGCAGCGCGGGCAGTATCTCGCTGCGCAGGCCGGCCAGGCTGATCCGGCTCGCGTGCGCGGACACGTTGATCGCCGCCATGCCGACGTCGGCGGCACCCCTGATCGGGGCGGCTACCGACCGCAGGCCCTCCTCGAGTTCCTGGTCCACGATCGAATAGCCCTGCCTGGCAACCTCGGCGAGCAACTCGCGGAGCCGGTCAGGATCGGTCACCGTGCGGCCGGTCAGCGGCTTCAGCGCCACCTCGTCCAGGTACCGGTCGAGTTCCGCGGGCGGCAGCGCGGCCAGCAGCACGCGGCCCATCGAGGTGGCGTACGCCGGGAACCTGGTGCCAACCGAGATGGCCACCGTCATGATCCGCTTGGTCGGCACCCTGACCACGTACACGATGTGCTGGCCGTCGAGCACCGAGATCGACGACGACTCGTGCAGCCTGGCGACCAGTTCCTCCATGTGCGGCGCGGCCACCTCCGGCAGCGTCAGCCCGGACAGGTAGGCGTAGCCGAGCTCGAGCACCCGCGGCCGCAGCGAGAACTCCCTGCCGTCGCTGCGCACGTAACCGAGCCGGACCAGGGTCAGCAGGAAGCGGCGCGCGGCGGCCCTGGTCAGGCCGGTCGCCCTGGCCACCTCGCTGAGGCTGAGCCGCTCGCGGTCCGGGCCGAACGCCCGGATCACGGCAAGGCCGCGGTCCAGCGACTGGACGAAGTCACTGTCCCTGCTTGCCTGCTGGTCACCTGTGCTCATCGAGACAGATGCTATCCCGCACGGCGCCAGGCGCCAGATGTGCGCGCGGCCGGCTTGCCGGGACTGGCGCTACCGCGTCACCTGGCCAGGCGGCAGGCTATGAGTGAGCGAGCTGAGATATCTGCACGACCTGGCCCGGCGCCGGCTTGGCCGGCACGGTCGCGGTGTTCCAGTCAGAGAACCGCAGGCCCTGCCCGCCGTGGACATAGCCGAGCAGGTACGGCTTGCCCTGCCTGGCGATGTACACCGTGGTGCCGTTGTGCTCGGCGGACCAGGCGGGCTGCCCGCGGAAGGTGGTGGTCTTCAGCACCTTGTCCCCCTCGGCCCTGGTCGGCACCTTGGCGAAGATCCCGTCGACCAGGCGCGACATGCTCAGCCCCGAGGTCAGCTCTGACGTGGTCGACGCCGGCGCCACCACCCACTTGCCGCAGTACTTGGCGCAGGCCGACGCTGGCACCTTGGCCACGCTCAGGAACGTCCTGGTGATCTTGACGTAAGAGGTGCCGTCCGCCACCAGCAGGGTGAAGTCCTCACCGTCATGCCCGGTCGTGCCGCTCAGGTCACCCGACCTGGTCAAGATCATGTCCAGCGTGCTCGAGTTCAGCGCGCCGTCGATGTGCACGCTGCCTGCCGACTTGGCGGCCGCCTTCATGGCCGGGAACTTCTGGCCAACCGTAGGCTGTTGCGGCCCGGAACTGCCGCAGCCAGCGATGGCGGCCGCGGCCGCAACCGCCAGCGCCGCCCCCCCGAATCCCCCGGCAACGCGAGTCCGCATCCGGCAAGCTCCCCCGATAGCCCGACTGGACAGGACTTACCCGGTGCGCTCCACAACGAACTCGCAGAGCGCCTCGAATGCGGTCCTGGCCGGAACATCCGGTAGGCCGAGAATCTCGCTTCGTGCCTTGTTTGCCCAGTCATGCAGGTCGGCCCTGGCCAGCTCCATGGCCTTGTGCGACCTGAGCAGCCTGAGCGCCTCGGCGTGCAACCCCGGATCGGTCAGCTCGCCCATGCTGAGCAGCTCGACCAGCCGCCGATCGGCTGCCCTGGCGGGTCCAGGTGCGTCGTCCCCCCAGGATGAAGAGCCCGCGCTGCGCAGCGCGTGCAGCACCGGCAGCGTCCTGATGCCCTCGCGCAGGTCCGTGCCCGGCGTCTTGCCCGACTGCGCGGACTCGCTGGCCACGTCCAGGATGTCGTCGGACAGCTGGAAGGCCACGCCGAGCGCGGCGCAGGCGGGCTTGATCCTGGCGATGATGTCCGCCGACGCGCCGGAGAACATCGCGCCGAACTGGCCGGCCGTGGCAATCAGCGAGGCGGTCTTCTGCGTCACCACGCCGAGGTAGTGCTCGAACGGGTCATCGCCTGGCTGCGGGCCCACGGTCTCGGCGATCTGGCCGGTGACCAGCCTGGTGAACGTCTCGGCCTGGATCCTGATCGCCTCGGGCCCGAGGTCGGCGAGTATCTGCGAGGCGCGGGCGAACAGGAAGTCACCGGTCAGGATCGCGACGGTGTTGTTCCAGCGCGAGTTCGCGCTTTCGCTGCCTCGCCTGGTGTCCGCCTCGTCCATCACGTCGTCGTGATACAGCGTGGCCAGGTGGGTCAGCTCGATCGCCACGGCGGCCGGCACGACGCGCTCGTCGCGCGCGTTGCCGAACTGCGCGGCAAGCAGCACGAGCGTCGGCCTGAGCCGTTTCCCGCCCGCCTCGATCAGGTGCGCGGACGCTTCGGTCAGCACCTGGTGCTGCGCCTGCGCGGCGAGGCGCAGCCGCTTCTCCACCAGAGCGAGTCCGTCGACCACGTCGGCGGCCAGCGCCGCGTCGGTCAGCTCCACGGGTACTGCGGTGATCACACGGATCCCCCTTCAGCCGTTCGACCGGGAGGGTCCAGGGGGGTCGTCCTCCCAGGGAGGTACCGCAGACCGCCGGCCGACCCTATGAGGCTAGCCAATCGCGCTCGGTTACCTGACGAAGAGGTGACTTGCCGCGTGATTGGCGATGTTCAACAGCGGCTGCGGGATGATGCCGAGCACCAGCGTCGCCGCGGCGCCGACGGCGACGGCTGCTGAGGTGAAGCCGCTCGGCCGGACCACGACCGGCCCGTCGGGTGCCGGATCGCTGAAGAACATCAGCACGATGACCCGCACATAGGGGAAGGCGAGGATCGCGCTGCTGATCACGCCGATGATCACCAGGGGCAGCGCGCCACCCTGGATCGCGGCCCTGAACACGGCGAACTTGCTGGTGAACCCGCTGGTCAGCGGGATGCCGGCGAACGTGATCAGGAACAGTGCGAACAGGCCGGCCACCAGCGGCGACCGCTTGCCGAGCCCGGCCCAGCTGGACAGGTGCGCGGCCTCACCGGTCTGGTCGCGGACCAGCGTGACGATCGCGAACGCGCCGATGGTGGCGATGCCGTAGGCCGCCAGGTAGAACATGCTGCCGGACAGTCCCGCGGTGTTGGCCGCGATCACGCCGGTCAGCACGTAGCCGGCCTGCGCGATCGAGGAGTAGGCGAGCAGCCGCTTCACGTCGGTCTGGGTGATCGCCACGATCGAGCCCACCAGCATGGTGAGGATCGCGACCCCCCACATCACCGGCCGCCAGTCCCAGGTCAGCTGGCCGAACGCGACGTAGAACACCCGCAGCAGCGCGCCGAACGCCGACACCAGCGTGCAGGACGCCATCAGCGCGGTCACCGGCGTGGGCGAACCCTGGTACACGTCAGGCTTCCAGTTCGCGAACGGGATCGCGCCGATCTTGAACAGCAATCCGATGCCGAGCAGCGCGATGCCTGCGTACAGCAGCGTCGCCGAGCCGACCCCTGACTGCGCCGCGGTCGCGATCGCTGCCAGCTGCACCGACCCCGAGTAGCCGTACAGCATCGCGACGCCGAACAGGAAGAACGCCGAGGAGAACGCGCCGAGCAGGAAGTACTTCATCGCGGCTTCCTGGGACAGCAGCCTGCGCCGCCTGGCCAGCCCGCAGAGCAGGTACAGCGGCAGCGACAGCACCTCGAGCGCGATGAACATGGTCAGCAGGTCGTTGGCGGCCGGGAACAGCAGCATGCCGCCCACCGAGAACAGGGTCAGCGGGTAGACCTCGGTGTGCGTCAGGCCGGCCAGCAGTCCCTCGCGCTCGGCCGCGCTGCCCGGTACCGCGGCCGCCTGCGCGGCGAACGCATCGTGCGATGACTCGGCGATCAGCAGCACGCTGACGAACGCCAGCACCAGGATCGTGCCCTGGATGAACAAGGTGGGCTTGTCCACCGCCACCGCGCCGACCGCCGCGACCACCCCTGGCTTCCCGCCGGCGAAGATGTGGCTGTGCGCGACCACGATGGTCAGCACGAACGCGCCGGCCAGGCCGCCGAGGCTGATCGCGATGTGCAGTGCCCGGCGCAGGTCACGCGGCGCGAACGCCTCGACCAGCACGCCCACCGTCGCAGCCGCGAACACCAGCACAAGTGGCGAGAGCAGGCTCCACTCGATGGACGGGGCGGCGATGGTATGGGTGATCGCCGCTACTGACCCGGTCACGCCTGACCCCCTCGCTTGGTGATCTCGATCCGCTGCATGGTGACGGCTGGGTGCGGTGGCACGGGATCAGGCGAGTGCACGTGCACCAGGGTGCTGTGCACCGCGGGGTTGATGATGTCGAGCACCGGCTTGGGGTACACGCCGAGCACGATGATCAGCGCGATCAGCGGCCCGACCGCCCACAGCTCGCGCGGCCGCAGGTCGCGCATCTTCGCAAGCTCTGGCTTCACCGGCCCGTGCATGGTCCGCTGGTACATCCACAGGATGTAGATCGCGGCCAGGATGATGCCGGTGGTGGCCAGCGCGGCCGCCACCTCGTACCTGGTGAACGTGCCGACCAGCACCAGGAACTCGCTGACGAACGTGGACAGCCCTGGCAGCGACAGCCCGGCCAGGCCGGCGATCAGGAACAGCCCGGCGAGCAGCGGCGCCACCTTCTGCACCCCGCCATAGTCCTCGATGAGCTGCGAGCCGCGGCGGGCCACCAGGAACCCGGCGATGATGAACAGCGCCCCGGTGGCGAACCCGTGGTTGACCATGTACAGCGTGGCGCCGGCCTGGCCCTGGCTGGTCATCGCGAAGATGCCAAGGGTGATCAGCCCCATGTGCGACACCGAGGTGTAGGCGATCAGCCGCTTCATGTCCTTCTGGCCGATCGCCACGATCGCGCCGTACAGCACGCCGACCACCGCGAGCACGATGATCAGCGGCGTGAAGTAGTGCGCTGCCGACGGGAACAGCTCGAGGCAGTACCTGAGCATCCCGAACGTGCCCACCTTGTCGAGCACGCCGACCAGCAGCACGGCGGCGCCCGGCTGCGCCGACGTTGCGGCGTCTGGCAGCCAGGTATGGAACGGCCACAGCGGCGCCTTGATCGCGAACGCGATGAAGAACCCGAGGAACAGCCACTTCTGCACGGTCGGGCTCAGCGACACCCGCAGCAGGCTGGAGAACAGGAACGTGCCCGGATGGCTGCCGTGCGCCGAGTAGACGTACAGCGCGATCACCGCGACCAGCATGAGCAGGCCGCCGAGCAGGCTGTAGAGCAGGAACTTGACCGCGGCATACTGCCGCTGGCCGACCCCGTAGCTGCCGATCATGAAGTACATCGGCACGAGCATGGCCTCGAAGAACACGTAGAACAGGAAGACGTCGGTGGCCGCGAAGACACCGATCATCATGGTCTCGAGCACCAGCATCAGGATGAAGTAGCTCTTCGCGCTGCGCTGCTTCCGCGGCGCGGTCTCAAATCCAGGCACCGCGACCCCGGCTGCGTCCGGATCGGGGTCGACGTCGTGCCAAGAGGCGAGCACGACCACCGGCATCAGCACCGCGGTCATCAGGATCAGCACCAGCGCGATGCCGTCGACCCCGACCGCGTAATGCACGCCGAACTGCGGGATCCACTGGTAGACCTGCCTGAACTGGAACCGCGGCCCGCTGGTGTTGAACTGGGTGGCCATCACGGCCAGCACGGCCAGCGTCACCAGCGAGGTGGCCAGCGCGATGTACTTGACCAGCTGATCTCGCGCGCGCCGGTCCGCGGCGCTGCCTGGCGCCGACCTGCCGGGCGTGAACCCGATCGCAAGCGCGCCGACCAGCGGGACGGCACCCGCCACGGTCAGCCAGGGGAAGTGGTCCATCAGTTCCGCAGCCTCACTTGCTCTAGAGCTTCACCAGCAGCAGCGCGCCTACCAGCAGCACGGCTCCGACCAGCATGGACAGCGCATACGACCGGACGAAGCCGTTCTCCACCCTGCGCATCCGGCCGGACGTGCCGCCGAACGTCGCGGCGACC
The DNA here is from genome assembly GCA_030039155.1 of Streptosporangiaceae bacterium. Lineage (GTDB taxonomy): Bacteria > Actinomycetota > Actinomycetes > Streptosporangiales > Streptosporangiaceae > JOPF074. The sequence goes on from JASHQL010000348.1 coordinate 36,032, forward strand.
GTGTTCACCAGCGCGTCGATTCCCTTGTTGTCGAAGAACACCGACAGCCTGGTCAGCCACTGGCCAGGACGCATCAGCAGCGACTCGTTCACCGCGTCGCCGTACAGGTCCTTGCGCGCTGCCACGGTGACCGGGTTGCCGGCCGGCGCGGTGGCCGGTACCGGACGGCGGCCGTACAGCGCCCAGGCGATGACCATGCCGACCGCGACCAGCACCAGCGCGGCGAGGCCCGCCTTGGTCCAGATGCCGTGCGAGGTCGGCGGGACGCCGGTGATCGGGCCGAGGAAGTTCAGCAGCCGGTTGCCCAGGATCAGGAACCCGCCGGCCGCCACCGAGCCGATCGCGAGCACCACCATCGGCGAGGTCATCACCGGCGGTACCTCGTGCGGATGCTGGTCGGCCTCCCAGCGCCGCTCGCCGGCGAAGGTCATGAACATCACCCTGGTCATGTAGAACGCGGTGATGCCGGCCCCGAGCAGCGCAGCCGTGCCGAGCAGCGCGCCGGACGTACCGCCCTTGGCAAACGCCGCGTCGATGATCGGATCCTTGGTGAAGAAGCCGGAAAGCGGCGGGACGCCGATGATCGCGAGATAACCCAACAGGAAGGTAACGAAGGTCACCGGCATGATCTTGTCCAGACCACCGAATCGGCGCATATCCACTTCGTCGTTCATCTCGTGCTTCACCGAGCCAGCCCCGAGGAACATGCCGGCCTTGAAGAAGCCGTGCGCGAGCAGGTGCGCGATCGCGAAAACGTACCCGGCCGGCCCGAGGCCAGCGGCCAGCATCATGTAGCCGATCTGGCTCATCGTCGACCCGGCCAGCGCCTTCTTGATGTCGTCCTTCGCGCAGCCGATGATCGCCCCGAACAGCAGCGTCACCGCGCCCACGATGGCCACCGCGAGCCTGGCGCCTGGCGACAGGTTGAAGATCGGGCCCGACCGCACGATCAGGTACACCCCGGCGGTCACCATGGTCGCCGCGTGGATCAGCGCGGACACCGGGGTCGGGCCTTCCATCGCGTCAAGCAGCCAGGACTGCAGCGGCACCTGCGCGGACTTGCCGCAGGCGCCGAGCAGCAGCAGCAGGCCGATCGCGGTGATCACCTCGTGGCTGGCCTTGGGTGCCTCGTGGAACACCCCGGAGAAGGTGACCGAGCCGAACGTGGTGAACATCAGCATGATCGCCAGCGACAGGCCGACGTCACCGACCCGGTTGGCGATGAACGCCTTCTTGGCGGCGACCGCGGCGGCCGGCTTGTACTGCCAGAACCCGATCAGCAGGTAGGAGGCCAGGCCGACGCCCTCCCAGCCCGCGTACAGGCCGAGGTAGTTGTTCGCGATGACAAGCAGCAGCATGGCGGCGACGAACAGGTTCATGTAGCCGAAGAACCTGCGCCGTTCCGGGTCGTGCGACATGTAGCCGACCGCGAAGATGTGGATCAGCGAGCCGACGCCGGTGATCAGCAGCACGAAGCAGATCGACAGCGGATCGATCCTGATGCCCATCGGCACCCGGAACCTGGACACGATGACCCACTGGTAGATGGTCATGCTGCGGACCCGGTCGCTGGCCGGCTGGCCGAGCATCTGCACGAACATGGCCACGCCGACGCAGAACGCGGCGACCGGCATCGCGACCCCGACCAGGTGCCCCCACGCGTTCGTGCGCTTGCCGCCGAGCAGCAGGATCGCGGCGCCTGCCAGCGGGAACACCAGCAGCAGCCAGGCGACGTGCTCTACCCCGGTGGCTGGCAGCGTGGCAGGCGGCGTCGATGCCGCCCTGAGCGTGCCAACGGCTAGGCCGGTCATGGCATCCCTTCGTCAGTACTTCATCAGGTTCGCGTCGTCCACCGACGCGGACCGCCTGGCCCGGAAGATCGAGGTCAGGATGGCCAGGCCGACCACCACCTCGGCGGCGGCGACCACCATCACGAAGAACGCGATGATCTGGCCGTCGAGGTTGCCGTGCATCCTGGCGAAGGTCACGAACGCCAGGTTCGCCGCGTTCAGCATCAGCTCGACGCACATGAACACCACGATCGCGTTCCGCCTGACCAGCACGCCGACGGCGCCGATCACGAACAAGATCACTGCGAGCGCGATGAAGTGCGCGGGCGTTACCACCGTGCCTCCTCGGGTTCGGTATCCGCCGCCTCGAGGGCGGGCAGCTCGCTCGCGGTGTCGCCGCCTGGAGCCGGCTGCTCAGGCGGCTGCAGCACGCCAGAGATGACCGGGCTCACTGATATTTCGGCGGGCGTGCCGTCGGGCAGCAGGGCCGGCATGTCCACGGCGTTGTGCTGGGCGTAGGTGCCGGGGCCCGGCAGCGGGGTCGGCCGGCCGCTGGCGATCCTGTCCCTGGCCATGGCCCGCTGGGTGGGCTTGGCGGTCAGCCGTTCCCGGTGCGCCAGCACCATCGCGCCGAGCGCCGCGGTGATGAGCAGGGCGCTGGTGACCTCGAAGGCGAACACATATCTGGTGAAGATGAGATGAGCCAGGCTGTTCACGTTCCCGGCCCCGAAGGCCCTGGTATTGGGCGTCGCGGGGCCGATCACGGCGTGCCCGACGACCAGGCTGAGCAGCACCAGCAGGCCGATGCCGGCCAGTGCCGCCCACAGCCGCTGGCCCCTGATCGTCTCGATGATCGAGTCGGCGGCGCTGATGCCGACGATCATCAAGACGAACAGGAACAGCATGAGCACTGCGCCGGTGTAGACGATGACCTGCACGAACGCCAGGAACGGGGCACCGAGCATGGCGTAGAACACCGCGATCGAGAGCATCACGACTGCGAGCATCAAGGCACAGTGCACGGCCTTGCGCGCCAGCACCATGCCGAGGCCGGCGGCCACCGAGATGATCGCGAGGATCCAGAAGGCCAGCTCCCTGGTGATCTGGGCCGCCGGGGAGGCGAGCAGCACATGCTGGCTCATGCCGTCCCCCCTGGCTCTTCGTGCT
>JASHQL010000349.1 GCA_030039155.1 Streptosporangiaceae bacterium
AAGGCCGAGATCTACGAGTTCAACACCGTCCCTGGCGGCCGGATCAGGACGCTGCGCGGCTACTTCGCCGACGGGCAGATCGTCGAGGAGCACGGGGAGTTCATCAACCCAGAGCACACCGAGACACTCGCGCTGGCCAGGAGCTTCGGGCTGCGGCTTGACAACACCGACAAGTACCCGGCAGGCACTCATCCGGACCGCCAGACCATGCGCTTTCACGGGAAGAAGTGGCCGCAGGCCGCGCTGAACCGGGACTGGCACGACTGGGGCTGGCGGCTGTTCCAGCATGCCGCCTTCGTGACCGCGCCGTGGCCGCAGCTGCACAACTCGAACAACGCCGGCGGCCGCAGGTTCGACCACATGTCGGTGCCGGAGTGGCTCGACCGCCATGTGCCAGGCGGCACCGCATCGGACTTCGGCCAGGTGTGCATCGCCGCCGTGGAGGACGAGTACGGCGGGCCGCCCGATCAGACGTCGGCGCTCAACCTGGTCTACCTGCTCGGCCAGGACACCAGCACCAAGGACGGCCTGCAGCCCAGGCACGCCCCGCAACTGGCCGGCGGGAACGAGAAGTGGCACATCCACGGCGGCAACGACCAGCTCATCACCGGCCTGCTGGACCGGCTGCCGGCCGGCACCCTGCACCTGGGCGAGCGGCTGGTAGCGGTGCGGCCGCAGGGCAGCGGGTACCGGTGCAGCTTCAGCTGCGCCGGCCGCGGCAGCCGCGACGTCACGGCCGATCACGTCGTGCTGGCCATCCCGTTCACCCTGCTCAGGTCGGTTGACCTCAGCCGGATCCCGATCTCGCCGCTGCACACCAGGGCCATCGACCGGATGCCGATGGGCACGAACTCGAAGTTCTTCCTGCAGTTCTCCGACAGGGTGTGGAACGCCGAAGGCGCGACCGGCAACTGCTGGGACGCCGGCGTGGTGCAAGGCGGCTGGGACGCGACGAACTACCAGCGCGGCAAGGCCGGCATCCTGGTGGCGCTGCCAGGCGGCGACAGCGGGCTTGACTGGGGCCGGCGGTACGGCCTGACCTCCTGGTTCGGCCCGCCGCCGGCTGCCATGACCGACGCCTTCCTGCACGGTTTCGACGTGCTGTTCCCTGGCGTGTCCCGGGCGTTCAACGGCCGCACCTACTACATCTGGTCACCGGGCGATCCGCACCTGCTCGGCGCGTACTCCTACCTTGCAGTCGGTCAGTACACCTCGTTCAACGGCGTCCAGGGCAAGCGCGAGGGCAACGTGCACTTCGCCGGCGAGCAGACCTCGCTGAACTACCAGGGCTACATCGAGGGCGGCCTGCGCAGCGGCTACCGCTGCGCTGCCGAGATCGGCTAGCCGCTCTTGTCCTGGATCTCCCAGGCGTGGTCCAGGGCGTGCCAGGCGATCCGGCGGGCGCCGTAGCGCAGCGGCCAGCTCTTGCTGTCCGCTGGCAACGCCGGTGCGCCTGCCTGCAGTGCCGCGCTGATCGTGTGCCGCATGGCCTGGACCGCCGCGCGATCGGCCGGGTCGACCTTGCCCTGCGCGATGCCCATCTTGCGCGCGTACACCGGCTCGACCCCGATGACGTGCTCGACGATCTGCCCGGTGTCCCTGCCGCCGCCGCGCGGGCCCTTCCGCAGCGTGGCCGGCGCGCCGGCGACCACCTCGTCGAACTCCGCCCAGGCCGCCTCGACCAGGGCGGCGAGCCGCTTCCCGGCGGCGGCAGACAGCGCCGCCCGCTCGCTGGCGGCGATCTCGCCGAGCGCGCCGAAGTCGGCGCTCTTGGCCTTGCCCTCGGCCCGCTCGGCGATCACCAGCCCGTCCGCGGACGGCGGCTCCAGGTTGGCCCGGCGTACCACCGGCGCGTACCGGTCGAGGTACCCGGCCAGCGTGGCCAGCGCCTCCTGCTCTGACTTGCCGCTGCGCGCCCAGCCCGGCCAGTCAACCGCGGAGGCGAACACCCGCTTGCTGCCGGCCTCGATGAAGACAGCACAACCGCTCACCTCAGGCATACTGCCACCCATGCCCGACAGTGCCGCAGAACTCGGCCCAGAACTTGCGGCCTGGCTGTCCGGCGTGCTGCCAGCGCCGATGGCCGGGGCCAGGCGGCTCAGCGGCGGCTACCGGAACGCCAACACGCTGGTCGGCACCGCCGACGGCGGCGAGTTCGTGGTCAGGCAGTACCTGCAAGAGGGCGGTGCCCGCAGCTGCGCGATCGAGCATGCGCTGCTGGTCATGATGGCCGGACTCGTGCCGACCGCCGAGGTGGTGGCCGCCGACGAGAGCGGCGAGGCGGCTGGCCAGCCGGTGCTGCTGACCAGTTTCATGCCTGGCAGCCTGCTCCGCGACGAGCTCAGCCTGCGGCCGGACCAGGACGAGGCCGCCGAACTCGGCCGCGGCGCTGGGCTTGCGCTGGCGCGGATCGGCGCGATCACCTTTGGCCAGCCCGGCCCGTTCGCCGATGCCTCGCTCGAGCCGGCGGCCGGCGGGCTGCCAGGCAGCCTGCCGGAGTTCGTCGAGCGGTGCCTGGCGGCCGGGCACGCGGCTGACGCGCTGTCCGCGGCCGAGCTGGCCGGATTGCGCCGGCTGGCCGAGGACGGCCAGCAGCTGGCCGGCCAGGCCGAGTCAGCCAGCCAGCTCGTCCACTCCGACTTCAACCCGAAGAACCTGCTGGTAGGCCCCGGTCCAGACGGGTGGACGGTGACCGCGGTGCTGGACTGGGAGTTCGCCTTCAGCGGCAGCCAGCTGGTCGACGTGGGCAACATGCTGCGGTTCGCCGACGAGCTGCCGCCCGGCTTCGCCGACGGCTTCATCGGCGCGTTCGGCTGGGCTGGCGGGGTGCTGCCGGACGACTGGCGCGAGATCAGCCTGGCACTCGACCTCTACGCGCTAGCCGACCTGCTCACCAGGCCGGTCAGCCACCGCTACTTCGGCAGGGCTGTCAGCGCCATCAGAAGCAGGCTGGCTGGCGGCTGACCCGCGCGCGTCGTAGCGCCACAGCATCGGCAGCGCCGCCACCACGACCGCGGCGCCGACCAGGCAGAGCGCGCCGCCGGACACGATCGCGATGCGCACCGACCCGGTGATCGAGGCCGCGAGCCCCGACTCCAGGTTGCCGAGCGGCTCGCCGGTGGTGTAGCTGATCATCTCCAGGCCGGCCAGCCGGCCGCGCAGCCTGGCCGGGATGGTCTGGTTCCACAGCGTGCCGCGGAAGATCCCGCTGATCATGTCGGCGCCGCCAGCGGCGGCCAGTGCCGCCAGCCCCCACCACAGGCCGGGTGCCAGGCCGAAGCCCGCGATCGCGACGCCCCACGCGCACACCGCCAGCACGATGCCGCGGCCGTGCCGCCGCACGTGCCTGGTCCAGCCGCTGGTCAGGTTGACCAGCACGGCTCCGACGGCCGGCGCGGCGAACAGCAGCCCGAGCGCGCTGGGACCGCCCACCGAGGCGGCGTATGCGGGGAACAGCGCGTACGGCACCCCGAAGAACATCGCCGCCATGTCCACCAGGTAGCTGCCGAGCAATTCCGGCCTGCTGCGCGCGTAGCTGAGGCCCTCCCTGATGCTGCGCAGGCTCGGCCTTGCCTGGTCGTCGACCGGTGGCATGGCGTGCAGCCTGGCGAAGGTCAGCATGGCGATCACGCAGGTCAGCGCGTTGACGCCGTAGGCGACCGGCAGCCCGGCGATCGCGATCAGGCCGCCGCCGGCCAGCGGGCCGACGATCTGGGCACCGTTGTTCAGCAGCCCGTCAAGGGCGGCGGCCGCCGCCAGATCGTGCCTGGGCACCAGCATCGGCACCATCGCGTCCAGCGACGGCCGCTGCAGCCCGAGCACGCCGGCGCTGATCGGCGCCAGCACGAACAGCAGCCAGGCCCGCTGCCAGCTTGCCGCATTGACCACGAGCAGCAGCGCGACGAGCAGCGCGCCGACCTCGGCAGCCATGATCATCCGTCGCCGGTCGGCGGCGTCGGCGAGCAGTCCGCCGAGCAGCCCGGCGAGCACCAGCGGCGCCAGCTCGGTCAGGCTGAGCACGCCGACCAGCAGCGACGAGTGGGTCAGCCGGTACATCTGGTACGGCATCGCCACGTAGCTGATCGTGGCGCCGACGAAGCTCGCGCCACGGCCCGCATACAGGTTGCGGAACTGAGCAGACTGCCGCAGCGGCGTCAGGTCGGGATGCAGCCTGCCAAGCAGCTGGCGGAATCCCCAGGGCGGCAACGGCGGCGACTCCTGCGGGGCTGCACCGCCTGCTTCGTCCATGGCCGGTCCATGCTGTCAGCCGCCGGCCAGCCAGTCGACCCGATTTCTGGCTACTGCTCCGCGCTCGCGCTCGCGCCGCTGCTCGCCTTCGATTCGCCGTCGGCCCCGGCCTCCCCGGTCTCCTCGGCATCCCCGGTCTCCTCGGCATCCGCTGACGGCGTGCCCGGATCCGGCCCGTCGGCCGGCACCGCGCCGCCGCCCGCCCGCTGGCTGAACACGAACCACGCCAGCCCGGCGACCGTGCCGATGATCGCGACGAAGAAGTTCAGCCGCAGGCCAAGGATGTACTGGGAATAGTCGATCCTGACGGTCTCCTCGAAGATACGGAACGCCGAATAGCCCGCCACGTACAGCGTGAACAGCGCCGGCGGCCGCAGTTTCTTGTGATGGCCGAGCCAGACCAGGGCCGCGGCAAGCGCAAGATCCCAGATCAGCTCGTACAGGAACGTCGGCTGGAAGGTCTTGTAGGCGGCGTAGCCGGCCGGCCGGTAAGGGGCGGCGATCTCCAGCGCCCACGGCAGCGTGCTCGGCTTGCCGAACAGCTCCTGGTTGAAGTAGTTGCCGATCCGGCCGATGGCCTGGGCGACCAGCAGCGCGGGCGCGATCGCGTCGGCGAACAGCCGCCAGTCCGCGCCCGACCTGCGCACCCGCCAGATGCCGACGAGCGCGCCGACCAGGATGCCGCCCCAGACGCCGAGGCCGCCGTTCCAGATCGCCAGCGGCCCCCACCAGACATGCGCCGGGGTGATCTTCGCCGGCGTGGTGATGTCGAAGTAGATCCGCGCGCCGACCAGGCCGAACGGTACTGCCCAGATGGCCACGTCGCCGACCAGCGCCGGGTCCCCGCCGACCGCCGCCCACCTGCGGCGGGTGATGATGATCGCTGCCGTGATGGCGACCACGTACATCAGCCCGTAGAAATGGATGTACAGCGGCCCGAGGTGGAATCCGTTGATCGGCGGGCTCGGCAGGTAGGCCAGCGGATGGTGGATCGGCATGCCTCCGAGGGTATGCCCCGCGGCCTGCTGACCGGCCGGCGGTTCGCGCACAGTCAGGCGGCGGCCAGGTAACAATTGCGGTATGAGGCCGGGAACGCCTGTTTTGTTCGGCCGGCCCTCGCCCGCAACCGCCGGTGCCGTCCCGGCTAGCATGCCGGGTGTGACTCGCCGAAGTGACCAGCTCAGCCCGGAACTGCAGGACTACCTCGCCGCGCACAGCGGCCAGCCGGACCAGGTGCTGACCGACCTGGCGGCCGAGACCCGCGGCAGCTTCCCTGACGCGGCCGGCATGCAGATCGGCCCTGACCAGGGCACGCTCATGACCATGCTGACCCGGCTCAGCGGGGCGCGGGACGCGCTCGAGATCGGCACCTTCACCGGCTACTCGTCGATCTGCATCGCCCGCGGGCTGCCCGGCGACGGCCACCTGACCTGCTGCGACGTCAGCGACGAGTGGACCTCGGTGGCACGCAGGTACTGGGCTGCCGCCGGGCTGGCCGACCGGATCGAGCTGCGGCTCGGCCCAGCCGTCGACACGCTTGCCGCGATGCCCGCCGACCAGGCCTTCGACCTGGCGTTCATCGACGCCGACAAGACCGGCTATCCGGCCTACTGGGAGGCCGTCGTGCCGCGGATCAGGCCAGGCGGCCTGATCATGATCGACAACACGCTGTCCGGCGGCCGGGTGCTCGACTCAGGGCACGAAAGCGCCAGCGTGCAGGCCGTCATGGCGTTCAACGACCGGACCGCCGCCGATGACCGCGTCGATGTGGTGCTGGTGCCGATCGGCGACGGGCTGACCCTGGCCAGAAGGAAGTAGCTCCTCCCGGCCAGGGCCCTGGCTGGTGGCAGCCGCTACCGGCCGCGCTGGTCCCGGCTGCGGCCGATGCCGGAGAGCTGCTGGTCGGGCTCGATCTCGATCCGCTCCCTGCGGATCTCGTCGCGGACCGTCCTGTCCTCGTCCACCCGCTTGGTCACCAGCCGCACGCGCTCAACCGGCACTGCCTCCTTGCGCAGCACGGCACGCTCCTCGTGCAGGATGACCTCCATCTCGCTTTCCTCGATGACACCGCGCAGCCGCTCCTCCGCGGTGATCGGGATCCGCTCGACGTCGTATTCCTCGTGGTAGACGTGCACGGCCTGCTCGACCGGCTCGGTGTCGACGTACTTGTGCAGCCTGACCCGGCCGGTCTCGAGCGTCTCAGTGCCGACGTCGATCCGCTCCTCTGACCTGGTGAGCCACTCGTCGCGCAGCTGCCCGCGCTGGTCCTGCTGCTGGAGCTGCTGCTGTTGCTGCTGTTGCTGAAGCTGGTCCTGGCGGCCGGTCTGGGCCGGCACGGTGAGGCCGTAATACCGGCTGAGCTCCTCGGCCTGGGCGGCCGACATGTGCCGCTCGGCAGCGATATCAGGCCCGCTCATGATCTTCTCGGAGTCGAACGGCACGCTGAGGCCGTCCCTGGTGAACTGGCTGTTGCCAAGTGGCACGAAGCGGCCGGTCTTGCCCGCGCGGACCCGTGCCCAGGCCGGCGTGCCGTCCACGTCGTCCCTGAATACTTGCTCGACGGTGCCTACCACCTTGTGATCGGCGCCGGTCACGCGAGCGCCAAGGAGTTCTTCCGCCTGCGTGGTCATGGTGACATCTCCCCCCGAGTCGCTATCACCTGGCGGTAACCGGACATGGCTGCCGGCAGCTGCCCATGCTCGGCTACCAAGTGTAATCTGCCCGCTACTCGTGGTTCCACCCGTGCCCGGCTGGGCGCGGCTTTGCACGTTCGCGGGCTCCCGAATACAACAACTGAGACACCGTGCCACCTGGGCCGTCGCCCGCTCGCTAGCATGTCCCGCTATGGCGGCATTGTTCAGCCGGATCATCCCGATCCTCTTCGTCGGTGACCTGCGGGCTGAACGCGACTTTTATGTGAGCCTCGGATTTCACGTCACCTACGACGGGCCCGAGTATCCGTACTTCATCGCGCTCGGCCATGGCCAGATCGAATTCGGCATCGAGTGGCGCGCTGACTTCTCAGCGTCGCGCCCCGATCAGGTACTGACCTGGCAATTTGGCATCAGCGACATCGATCTGGCGAAGAAGCGGCTGGCCGAGGCGGGCGTCAGGTACCGCGAAGAGCTGATGACGCCGAGCCCGGACTGGCAGTACCGGGTGCTGCATGCCCGCACGCCGAACGGCTATCACTTGCTTCTTGAGGAAGGCAGCGGCTAGCGCGCATGATGTGAGCCAGATGCCAATACGGCGTAACTGACTCACAAGGAGCGGAAATGGCAGAAGCGGCGCCTGTTCCATTCTCCGAGACCAAGGCCCCAGAGAGCGCAGAGCGGCTGCACCGCGGCGCGCTCGGCCTGGTGGACATCGCCGCCTCGACGATGGCGAACATCGGCCCCGCCTACAGCTTCTTCTTCAGCTTCGGCCTCATCGTGATGACCGCCGGGATCGCCGCGCCGCTGACGATCCTCGCGGCCGGCGTCGCGATCGCCTTCCTCGGCAACACGCTGGCGCAGTTCTCCAGGGCCCAGCCGTCGACCGGCGGGTTCATCACCTTCGTCGGCAAGACCTTCGGCGGCACCAGCGCCGTGACCACCGCGCTGCTCTGCGGGGCCGGCTACATCATCGCGATCTCGTCGGTGCTGGCGGTCTCCGGCTGGTTCCTCGGCTACACGCTGCAGTTCTACCTGGGCTGGAACATCCCGTGGATCATCCTGTCGGTGCTGCTGACCGGCGGCGCGGTGGTGATGATGCTCAGGGGCGTGGCCGTTTCCACCAAGCTGGCCGGCTTCTTCTTCGGCTTCGAGATGCTCGTCCTGGTCGTCGTGTCGGTGGTGGTGCTGGTCAAGAACGGCGGCCACCTGAGCGTCACGCCGTTCGAGCCGAGCCACATCACCAGCGGCTTCCACGGCCTGGCGGTGGGCTTCCCGCTGGCCATTTACCTGTTCATCGGCTGGGAGAACTCGGCAGCGCTGGCCGAGGAGACCGGCAACCCGCGGCGGAACGTGCCACGCGCCGTCTTCATGTCCATCGCCTTGATGCTGGTCAGCTACCTGCTGTTCGCGTATTCGACGGTCGTCGGCTTCGGCTACAACGAGACCAGGCTGACCAGTCCGTCGATCCTGGTCCCGTTCATCACCGTGGCCCACGGCGCCCTGGCCAGCCTCGCGTTCTTCGCCTACCTGGCCGGGCTGACCTCCACCCTCGGCGTGCTCATCGCGGCGGTGAACTCGCAGGCCCGGCTGATCTTCAACGCTGGCCGCGAGGGGCTGCTGCCGCGCTGGATCGGCAAGGTCCAGCCGACCAGGAAGACGCCGAGGAACGCCATCCTCACCTTCGTCGGGGTAGCCGGCGCGCTGATCCTGGTATGGGCGCTGCTGCACCTGATCGGCGGGAACAGCGGCAGCATGAACGGGCTGACCTACTTCGACGAGTCGGGCACGATGGGCACCCTGCTGGTGCTGGTCGTGTATTTCCTGGCGAACCTGGCGCTGCCGTTCTACTACCACAGGTACCGGCCGCAGGAATTCAACGTGATCAAGCACGTGATCCTGCCGCTGCTCGGCATGGTGGCGATCGGCGTGCCGGTGTACTACCTGGTCAAGCCCCCGCTGACCTCGCCGTATAGCTGGTTCCCCTGGGCCGGGCTGGCCATCCTGGTGGTGTCGGTGATCTATGCCTTCATCCTGACCAGGATCGACAAGGGAATCGGCGACCGGGTCGGGTCGATCGTGGCCGACGCTGACTAACTGCGATGCTTGGGGCATGATCAGGCCTGCCGCACCGGGTGACGTCCCCGCCATCCACCAGCTGATCCGCGAGCTTGCCGACTACGAGCGATCGCTGGCCGAGGTGACCGCGACCGAGCAGGACCTGCGCGACAGCCTGTTCTGCGCTGAGCCTGCGCTGTTCGCGCACGTCGCCGAGTACCAGGGCAGCGTCGTGGGGTTCGCGCTGTGGTTCCTGAACTACTCGACCTGGCTCGGCAAGCACGGGATCTACCTGGAGGACCTGTACGTCAGCCCGCTGCTGCGCGGCCGCGGCCTCGGCAAGGCGCTGCTCGCCGAGCTTGCCGCGATCTGCGTGCAGCGCGGCTACGGCCGCCTTGAGTGGTGGGTGCTCGACTGGAACGCGCCGGCGATCGGGTTCTACCGGTCGATCGGCGCGGTCGGCATGGACGAGTGGACCGTGCAGCGGCTGACCGGCCCGGCCCTCGCCGAGCTGGCCGCCAGCAGGTCCTAGCCGGCCCGATCGCCGTCCGGCCAGTTCTGCTGCCGGAACTCGTCGAGCACCGCGGTGCACAGCGAACGGTCCACGGCCGGCACCGTGCAGGTGATCGTGGACGCCCGGTCCAGGCCGAACGGCGTACCCGGCCGGCCTGGCAGCCTGTACAGCAGCAGCCCGATGGTCGGGTACGGCTTGCCCGACCCGCCCGCCCCGGCCGGGTCGGTGAACTCGAGCACGCCGCTGCGCGTATGCGGCGAACCCGACAACCAGGTCTCGGTCTGCCGCGGCGGGCGGGTCGGCGAGCAGGCACCGTAGCCGTCAGCGGCGAAGGCGGTCACGGCCTTCGGGACGTACGGGCACATCGCGAAGTAGATGCAGCTCTGGCAGAGCGACGCATCGTATGCAGACACCGTCGCCAGGCCGCTCGCCGACCCGCCTGGCGGATACGCGGTGACAACGGTGCTGCCGTCGGCGCCAACCTCGGCAGCGCAGCCCCAGCCGCGCGGTGCCACGATCGGCAGCAGCGACCTGACGGAGTCGCTGAAGGCGGACAACCGGCCGACATCGCCGGCCGGCACCGACGCCCTGATCGTCTGGTACGGCCGTGCCGGAGGCTGCGGCGTGAAGCCATAGCTGGACCGGCAGGACCTGACCGGCAGCGTCGCGGCTACCAGGCGAGCGGTGCTGGCGCGACGTCCTGGTGGGGCGTGCCCGCCGAGCGCCCGCACGGCGACGACCGTCGCGCCGGCCGCGACCACCGCGCCGATCGCGACCACCGCGGCGACCTTGGGCACCGACATGCCGGTGCGCCAGAATCTGGGCCGTCGTGGCCGGCCGCCAGCAGGGCGGTGGTCTCTCCGCACTCTCCTGGCGTCCTGCCTGATCAGC
>JASHQL010000350.1 GCA_030039155.1 Streptosporangiaceae bacterium
TCAGTGCGGCGCGCAGCGCGAGCAGGTCGATCGCATGGCCGTCGCAGACCAGCTCGCCGATGTCGGCCGCGGCGAACTGCGGTGCCGCCTTGGCCACCGCGAGCAACTCGGTGACGCCGGAGCCGAACGTCCAGGATTGCGACAACGCGACCCGCTCGTTCGCCAGCGTCGTCCTGGCGATCTTCCAGCCCTTGTTGATCTCGCCGACCACGCAGTCATCAGGCACGAACACACCGTCAAGGAACACCTGGTTGAACGCCCGGCCGCCGGTGATGTCGCGCAGCGGCCTGACCTCGACGCCAGGCGCATGCATGTCGAGCAGGAAATAGCTGATGCCGTCGTGCCGTGGTTCGGCCGGGTTGGTGCGGGCGATGCAGATCGCCCATGATGCCTCTCTGGCCAGCGAGGTCCAGATCTTCTGCCCGGTGATCTTCCAGCCGCCGTCGACCCGGTCCGCGCGAGTCTTCAGCCCGGCCAGGTCCGAGCCGGCTCCCGGCTCGGAAAACAGCTGGCACCACAGGTAGTCAAGCCGCAGCGTCGGCAGCAGGAACCGGTCCTGCTGCTGTTTGCTGCCGTACTGGATCAGCGCCGGCACCACCCAGGCGCCGATGGCCAGGTTGTATGCCCGGACTCCTGACGCCCGCATCTCCTCGTCGATGATGACCTGCTCGAGTGCGCCGGCGCCGCGGCCCCATGGCTTGGGCATGTGCGGCATCACCCAGCCGCCGGTGGCCAGCGCGTGGTTGCGCTCCTTGCCCTGCAGCGGCGCGATGGCGGCGAGTTCCGCCCTGATCTGCGCCCTGAGCTCGGACTCGCCGTCACCGAGTTCGAGCCGGACCGGCCGGCGCACGCCGTCCAGCGCCAGCCTGGCCGCGGCCGCACGCCAGTCGGCCGTCGGCCCGAGCAGCGCCCTGATCGACATCGCCCTGCGGTAGTAGAAGTGCGCGTCGTGCTCCCAGGTGTAGCCGATCCCGCCCAGCACCTGGATGCACTCGTGCGCGCAGGTCACCGCGGCGTCAGCAGCGAGCGCGGCGGCGACGGCCGCGGCGAACTGCTGTTGCTCGGCGTCGGCACCGTCCGCAGGGGACAGCGCACGCGCGGCGTCCCAGACTGCTGCCGCTGCCTGCTCGGCGGCTATCAGCATCCGCGCGCAGCGGTGCTTCACCGCCTGGAACTGCCCGATGGGCCGGCCGAACTGCTCGCGGATCTTCGCGTACTCAGACGCGGTGTGCACGGCCCAGTCGGCGATGCCGCATGCTTCCGCGCCGAACAGCACGGCGGCGAGGCCGGCGACCTGCTGGCTGGCGATGCCGGAGAGCACCCGGTCGGCGGGCACCGTGAGCTGGCGCGCGCGGACGCTGGCCAGCGGCCTGGTGAGATCCAGGCTGTCCAGCGGCGTCACCTCCAGGTCGACGGCGTCGAGTGCGACCCATGACTCGCCGGTGCCGGTAACCACCCGCAGGATGATCAGGTCAGCCATGGAGCCGCCGAGCACCGGGCCAGTCTCGCCGTCGACCACCAGCCCGCCGTCCTGACCCGCAGCCCCGGCCAGGCCAGGGCCGGCCTGACCAGTCCCGGCCAGGCCAGGGCTGGCCGGCCCCGGGCCCGGGGCCGGCACCAGGCTGACGGCGCCAAGCCGGGAGCCGTCGGCCAGCCCGGCAATCAGCTTGCCGGTCACGCCCGCAGCGGACAGCACGGCGCTGGCCAGCACCGTCGGCAGGAACCCGCCGGGCAGCAGCACCCGGCCGAGCTCCTCGGCGGCGACGGCAAGCTCGCCGAGGCCGAAGCCCTGGCCGCCGTCGTCCTCGGCCAGGTGCAGCCCGAGCAGGCCCTGCTCGGCCAGGCCAGGCGCGAGAATCTCGCGGTACCTGCCGGTGCCGCCGTCCTGGCTGTCGGCGGCCGCCCGCACGGTCTCCGGCGGGCTGCTGCGTTGCGCCCAGCCGCGTACCGACTCGGCCAGCTGTAGGTGTTCTTCGGTCAGCGCGAGCGCCATCGACGTACCTCGTCTGGGGGATTTCTGTTAGTTCAGAAGACCACTCTAGAACGAGATTCGGTCGGAGACTAGCGCGCTCCGCGGTCAGCCGACCGGCCTGCCAAGCGCGCGAGCGCGCGCCGATGGCTCATGTGCGAGCGGGCCGGCGGTTCGTGACAGGAACTCGCCGAAGGTTGCCGCCGTCAGGGCCGGCCTGAAGACATAGAAGTCGGTGGATAGCCGCTTGATGGCCGCCCGGCGCTGCGCGTAGTTCAGCTCGTGCACCACGTTCGCGATTGCCGCCGCGCTGCGCCGCATGTGCTGCCAGGTCGTCATGACGTCCTCCCGGTGACTGCCCTTACCTCCTGACACGCTGCCGCTAAGACCCCGTTGCCCGCATCGCGCGTTTGCCTTATCCGGCAGGCGGCACGTGACTGGCCGGCCCAAGCCGGGTACTATCTAGTAAGTTACTAGCGAGTAGTAAGGCTGCAGGGATCTGGGAGGCCGTCATGGGGCACTTCAAGAGCAACCTCAGGGACATCGAGTTCAACCTGTTCGAGGTGCTCAGGCGGCAGGATGTGCTGGGCGGCGAGGCCTACCCCGAGGTGGACGAGGAGACCGCCCGCGGCATCCTGGATGAGGTCAACCGGCTCGCGCTCGGCCCGGTGGCCGAGTCGTTCGCCGACGCCGACCGGCACCCGCCGGTGTTCGACCCGGCGACGCACTCGGTCAAGATCCCTGACTCGTTCAAGCGCTCCTACCAGGCCTTCATCGATGCCGAGTGGTTCAGGCTCGAGCTGCCGCCCGAGCTTGGCGGCACCAGCGTGCCGCGCAGCATTGCCTGGTCGGTAGCCGAGCTGATCCTCGGCGCGAACCCCGCGGTGTGGATGTACTCGAGCCTCGGCTCGTTCTCGCATGCGCTTTGGCGGCTCGGCACGCCCGAGCAGCGGCGGATTGCCCAGCAGGCAGTCGAGAACAGGTGGGGCTACACCATGGTGCTGACCGAGCCAGACGCCGGCTCGGACGTGGGCGCCGGCCGCACCAAGGCCGTGCAGCAGCCGGACGGCAGCTGGCACATCGAGGGCGTCAAGCGCTTCATCACCAGCGCAGAGCACGACATGGCCGACAACATCCTGCACGTGGTGCTGGCTCGCCCCGAGGGCGCCGGCGTCGGCACCAAGGGCCTGTCGATGTTCCTGGTGCCCAAGTACCTCATCAACGAGGACGGGTCGGTAGGCGAGCGCAACGGCGTCTACGTGACCAACGTCGAGCACAAGATGGGGCTGAAGGTCTCCACCACCTGCGAGCTGACGTTCGGCGCGGAGCACCCGGCGGTCGGCACCCTGATCGGCGGCGTGCACGACGGCATCAGGCAGATGTTCATGATCATCGAGTTCGCCCGGATGATGGTCGGCACGAAGGCGATCGCGGCGCTGTCCACCGGCTACCTGAACGCGCTGGACTTCGCCAAGAACCGGGTGCAGGGCTCGGACTTGACCCAGCTGACCAACAAGGCGGCGCCGCGAGTGACGATCATGCACCACCCGGACGTGCGCCGCAGCCTGAT
>JASHQL010000038.1 GCA_030039155.1 Streptosporangiaceae bacterium
GTTGGCCTGGCGGCTGTCGGCCGTAGCAGTACGGGTGTTCTTGTCTCGGAACGGCACAGCTCCTGTACCCCTCACCCGGTGGCCCCGGCAGGCGCACCGGCCGTCACGTTGTGCGACATGATCGACACGGCGCCTCCGGGTCACGAATCTGCATCGCGTACGGCTACGTAGCCAGGCGCAACTCTAACCGGTAAACGGGCAACGTACGTCAATACCTGCACGAAACGTAACAAACAATGTAACGAGACGTTTGCCGCACCTCCTGGCATGAGTAGGGTACTCTCTGCCGCATCGTCCGTGTTCAGAAAACTGTCCGGATCGGCCATCCGCGCAGGTCCGGGACCGTCAGCACGAGGAGCGTCATGAGGCTTCTGCCGGCATCCGCCAGTCAGGCGAACCGGAGGCAGCCAGCGCGCCCCCGCGGTCGGCTGACGGCACTGACCACGCTGACCGTGCTGGCCGGCGCGCTGGCGGCGGCCGGCTGCTCGGCTGGCGGCTCGAACGCCGCCGCCGGGGGCACCGTGACCGTCGCGGCGGTGCCCGGCGTCGACGACGCGCCGCTGTTCTACGCCAAGAGCGACGGGCTGTTCAGCAACGCCGGGGTGAACGTCCAGATCAAGAAGTTCAGCACCGTCGGCGCCGAGGTCACCGCCCTGCAGAAGGGCCAGGTCGATATCGCGGCCGGCGACTACGGCAACTTCTTCTACGTGCAGGGCGCGGCATCGAGCCCGGGCAACTTCAAGATCGTCGCCGCCGGGTACGCGGCCGGCCCCAGCGTGGTCGAGGTGCTCACCTACCCTGGCTCGCCGGTGACCAACCCGGCGGACCTGGTGGCGCCCAACATCAAGGTCGGCATGCCCTCCGACGACGCGCTGCCCGGCCGCAACCTCAACCCGCCGAGCCTGGAAGCTGCCGCGGCCGAGTCCGTGCTCAGCTCGTACGTGGCGGCCAAGTCCAGCGAGATCGACTGGGTGGACCTGTCGCAGGCGCAGGAGGTTGCCGAGCTCAAGGCGCACAAGATCCAGGCCGCGCTGCTCACCGAGCCGTACATCTACCAGGCGGAGACCAGCTTCGGCGCGACCGAGGTGATTGACGCCTGCAGCGGCGCGACCGCCAGCCTGCCGCTGTCCGGCTACTTCGCCATGGCGGCCTGGTCGGCGCACAACCCGGTCGCGATCGCCGACTTCCAGTCGGCCATCGAGAAGGCGCAGGCCGCGGCCGCGATGCCAGGCCCGGTGCAGAGCGTGCTGCCGAGCGCGACCGGGATGTCGATGCAGGACGCGAGCCTGGTGACCGTCGGGTCCTTCCCGACCACCACCAACGCCGTCGCGATCCAGCGGGTTGCCACCCTGATGTGGGACGACGCGCTGACGCCGAAGCCGGTCGACGTGCCAAAGATGATCATTAAGTAACCAGACCGCGGCCGGCCGCCTGGCGATCATTTGGGGAACGCCGGCCGGGTCAGCCGACGCCCAGTTGCCTGGCGATCACCATTCGCTGCACCTCGGACGTGCCCTCGCCGATCTCCAGCACCTTGGCGTCCCGGTAGAACCTGGCGACAGGGAACTCGTTCATGAAGCCGTAGCCGCCGAAGATCTGGGTGCCGTCCCTGGCGTTGTCCATGGCCGCGTTCGAGCAGGTCAGCTTGGCGATCGCGGCCTCGGTCTTGATCGGCTGCCCGGCCACCAGCCTGGCCGCGGCGTCGTACCAGGCCAGCCGGGCCAGGTGCGCCCGCGCCGCCATGTCGGCGATCTTGAACTGGATCGCCTGGAAGCTGCCGAGGTGCTGGCCGAATGCCTCCCGCTGCCCCGCGTAGCGCAGGCACTCGTCGACGCAGCCCTGGGCCAGCCCGGCCGCCAGCGCCGCGATCGCGATCCTGCCCTCGTCCAGGGTCTGCAGGAACTGCGCGTAGCCCCTGCCTCGCTCGCCGAGCAGGTTGCCGGCCGGCACCCGGCAGGACGAGAACGACAGCTCCCTGGTGTCCGAGGCGCGCCAGCCGACCTTGGAGTACTCAGGACCGACGGTGAACCCCGGCGTGCCGGCCGGGACCATGATCGCCGAGATCTCGGGCTTGCCGTCCTGCTCCCCGGTGATGGCAAGCGCCGTCACCACCGAGGTGATCGACGTGCCGGAGTTGGTGATGAAGGCCTTCGTGCCGTCGATCACCCACTGGCCGCCCTCCAGCCTGGCCCTGGTGCGCATGCCGCCCGGGATGTCCGACCCGCCGCCGGGCTCGGTCAGCCCGAACGCCGCCAGCCGCTCGCCCTGGCACAGGTCGGGCAGCCAGTCCGCCTGCTGCTGCGGCGTGCCGAACCGGTAGATGGGCATCGCGCCGAGGCCGACCGCGGCCTCCAGCGTGATCGCGACCGAGGAGTCCACCCGGCCGAGCTCGTGCAGCGCCAGGCAGAAGGCGAAGTAGTCACCGCCCATCCCGCCGTACTCTTCGGGGAACGGCAGCCCGAACAGGCCGAGCTTGCCCATCTTGGCCACGATCTCGTAAGGGAACTCACCGCGCTCGTAATAGCCGCCGATCACCGGGGCGATCACCTCGCGGGCGAACTCCTCGACGGTGCTGCGCAGCGCCTCCTGCTCGTCATTGAGCATGCAGCCAACCATGAGTCGAATCTACCGGGCTGGCCTGGCGGCGAGCGTTGCTGCCCGGCCGCGGCGGCGCCTGCGCGCATGGCAACATTGCAGGTGTCTGGCGCGTTACTCTTCTCGACCGGACTGATTGCCCAGGAGGAGTCATGAGGACCCATACCTGTCCAAGCTGCGCGGCGCGGGTCAGTCCTGACGACCTCATCTGCTTCACCTGCGGCGCGAACCTGCCGCGGCCCACGGCCATCCGCGACGACCCGCCGCTGCCCACCACGATCATGCAGGAGTACATGCGGCGGGACGAGAACACCGGGCCGATCTCGTCGGCGGTGCTCAGGCTCGCGTTCCCGACAGGGAACGTCGAGGTCCCGGCCGGCACCTCGCTGCTGCTCGGCCGTGACCCGGCCGAGTCACTCGTGGCCGCGGCGTTCTCGCAGTTCGAGAACGTGTCGAGGCGGCACGCGACGGTCACCATGGACGACGCCGGGCACGCCACGATCAGGGACGAGCACTCGACCAACGGGACGTTCGTGAACGGCGACCGGGTGCTGCCGGGCAACACCGTGCGGCTCGCCGACGGCGACCGCGTCCGGCTCGCCGCCGACGTGGCGGCCGAGGTCTTGCTGCCCCGGCAGGAGCCGGACCCGGCCAGCCTCAGCCGCCCGGAGGCCGGCAACGGCGCGTGATTGACCTCGAGCTCGGGTGGCGGGAGGCCGCCGCCGCGGCCGGCTTGCTTGCGGTCGCAAGGCCGGTCCTCACCCACACCGGCAAACCCAAGCTGACCGCGGCCGGCATCTTCGCCGGCGAGACCTCACTGCTGCTCGCGTTGTTCGCGCTCTGGCAGTACGCGGGCTCGTTCGCGCTGCTCGGGCCCGGCGGAGCCGTTCCCAGGGCCAGGTGGATCTGGCACCTCGAACGGGTCCTGCACCTGCCGAGCGAGACCTCGGTGCAGCGGCTGTTCCTGCCGCATCCGCTGCTCGTGCAGTTCTTCAACCTCTACTACGACTCGCTGCACTTCCCGGTGCTGATCGCCTGCCTGATCTGGCTGTTCGTCTGGCACCGCGACCGGTACCCGCAGATCAGGACGACGCTGGTGGCCTTCACCGCGCTGAGCCTGGTCATCCAGCTTGTCCCGGTGGCGCCGCCGCGGATGCTGCCGTCCACCGGCCTGGTGGACACCGCGATGCTGTACCACCAGTCGGTCTACGGCTCGGTCGGCGGCTTCGATCCTGATCAGCTGTCCGCGATGCCGTCGGTGCACGTGGGCTGGGCGCTGCTGGTCGCCTACGCGGTGATCACCACGGCGCGCAGCCGGTGGCGCTGGCTCGCGGTCGGCTACCCGATCCTGACCACGCTCGCGGTGATCGTGACCGCCAACCACTTCTGGGCCGACGGCATCGTGGCCGGCCTGCTGCTCTGCCTGGTGCTGCTGGTGCAGAGCCGGGTCCGCCGGCTCATCGAGGCCAGGGGCTGGCGGCTATCGCTGCTCGTCAGAAACCGTGACGCCCAGGCTGGCGGCGAGCACCGGGGCGGCCTGGGCGAGCTGGGCGGTGCTGATGATGGCACCGCTCAGGCTGTCTCTGTCGATCACGATGCCTAGCTCCGCCCCGCGCAGGTCCACCTGGTCCATCTTCGCCCTGGTGAAGTCGGTCCTGGTCAGCTTGCTGCCGCCGAATGCGCACCTGGTGAGCATGGCACCGCCGAAGTCGACATCGCGCAGCACGCAGTCCTCGAACAGCACCTGGGTCAGCTTGGCCTGGCGGAAGTTCACCGAGTCCAGCTTGCAGCCGGTGAAGGTCACCCGGCTCAGCACCGCGCCGTACATCGCGGGCCCGGCCAGCGCCGAGTTGACGAACGCCGCGTCCCGCCACTGGGAGTCGGCCAGCGACGTGCCGGTCAGCCGCACGTCGCGGAGCCAGACGTCGCGGAAGCTGGCCCGCTGCAGCTGGCCCTCGTCGACCGTCACGGTGCGGAACGCGCATTCGATGAACCGCGCGCCCTGCGCCGCGGGAGCGGCGAAGCCGGCCTTGTCGAACAGCAGCCTGTCGTAGTCGCCGTCCGGGATCAGCTCCCCGTGGTGCGGCTGGAGCGCGGCGGCATAGGGCAGCTCGGCGAGCTCAGTGGGCGGCATCAGCGTCTTCCCCATCCTGACCATCATGAAGGAAACGAAGGACGTCACGCGCGTCGGCAGCCAGGGCCGCTCTCGCGTCGGCTGGCAGCGGGCCGAACTCGTCCAGCCTGACCTGGCCGGCCGACACGCTCCAGGTCGCGGCGGCCCTGCCCTGGACCAGCGCGAACGGGCGGAACAGCCCGTTCACCGTGACCACGCCCTGGTGCTGGCCGAGCACCGGCTCGCGCGACTGCCAGCCGTGCAGCAGCGGGTCGTACGGGCCGAGCAGCCGCGGCTGCGGCACGGCGTCGCAGCGCTGCTGGCCGGCCAGGTCCGCGAGCCCGTCGTCCCGCTCGGCGAGCTGGCCGGAGATCGCGGTCAGGCCGCGGCGGGCGTCGCCGAGCGCGATCCCGGCCCAGCCGGCCAGGTCGCGGTCGCTGGCCGGGCCATGCCCGATCAGGTAGCGCCTGGCCAGCTCGGCAAGCGCGGCATCCCGGTCCAGCCTGGCCGGCCTGCCGAGCCAGTCAGCGGCCAGCACGTAGGCATGCTCACGGCCGGCCATCGGGCCGCGCACGCAGTGGCCGCGCAGGCTGGCCAGCGCGAGCAGGTGTACCAGCGCCTGGCCCTGCGTGCGGATGCCTGCCCGGTCCAGCCGTTCCCGCAGCTGCAGCCTGGTCAGCGGGCCGGCGGCCAGCGCCGATACGACAACGGCGACACCTTGCTCTGCCTGATCGGCGCCGACGCCCAGCTGGCTCAGCCGCTTCAGCACGCCGGTCAGGTGCCGCGGCGCGGTGAGCGGGTGCAGCCACCAGTAGTCCTCGGCACGTACCAGGTGCAGGGTGCCGCGGTTCAGCCAGGTGATGAGCAGCGTCCGGTCGCCGGTCAGCGCGCGGTCCACGGCGGCCGCGGTGAGGCCAGCGGACCTGACCCTGACCGCGAGCCTGGCGCCACGCGGTTCCTGCCCCTGCACCGCCAGCAGCCGGCCGACGACCTCCTCGGCGCTGGCGGCCGGCCTGCCGGTGAGCAACTGCGCGGAAAACCGCGCCCGCATCGGGTCGGCCTGGCTCATGGTTCATCTTCCCGCCGGCCACTGACACCGCACCGCCATAGTGAAGCAATCGCTTGACTATCTGGGTGAGCTGGCCCTACAGTTAAGTACATGCTTAACCAAATGGCGACGCTGGACCGCGTGTTCCACGCGCTCTCCGACCCGAGCAGGCGGCTCATGGTGGAGCGGCTCAGCCTCGGCCCGGCCTCGGTCAGCGAGCTCGCCAGGCCGCTGAGCATGTCGCTCGCGGCGGTGGTGCAGCACGTGCAGGTGCTCGAGGCCAGCGGGCTCGTCCGGTCGCAGAAGGTCGGCAGGACCAGGACCTGCAGCATCCAGCCAGCGGTCATGCGGTCGGCCGAGCAGTGGATGGCAGACCGGCGGACCAGCTGGGAACGCAAGCTCGACCGGCTCGGCGACTACCTCGCCGGGACCGCAGACAACCCGGATACGCCAGCAAAGGAGCGGCAATGACCTCCGTGATCCATGACACCTTCGTGATCCAGCGCAGCTACCAGGCAACCCCCGCCAGGGTGTTCGCTGCGTTCGCCTCGCCGGAGGCGAAGAACTCCTGGGGCGACTCTGCCGAGGCAGGCCCGGCGCCGGGCAGCGAGGCCGAGTTCGACTTCAGGGTCGGCGGCCGCGAGCGGTTCAGCCACGTCTACCAGGGCACTACGTACCGCTACGACGCGCTGTACTACGACATCGTGCCTGACCAGCGGATCATCTACTGCTACGAGATGTACGCGGGCGAGGCGCGGATCTCGGTGTCGGTCGCGACCATCGAGTTCGCCAAGGACGGCGACGGCACCGCGCTGACCGTGACCGAGCAAGGCGTCTACCTGGACGGCATCGACGGCGACCAGGCGCCGGCGCTGCGCAAGGGC
Organism: Streptosporangiaceae bacterium; assembly: GCA_030039155.1. GTDB lineage: Bacteria > Actinomycetota > Actinomycetes > Streptosporangiales > Streptosporangiaceae > JOPF074. Next base: position 6,641 of record JASHQL010000038.1, read on the forward strand.
GGCACCGAGGAGATGCTGGACGGGCTCACCGGCTATCTGGCCAGGACCGCGTCATGACCGGGCGGGCGGTGCAGCACGCGACCTTCTCCATCGAGCGCACCTTCGAGTTCAGCCCGGCCGAAGTGTTCGCGGCGTTCGCGACCGCCGAGGCGAACGGCCGCTGGCTGTTCGCCCCGGACGAGGCACCCAAGGATGGCGACGAGTTCGACTTCAGCGTCGGCGGCCGCGACCACTTCGCGGTCAAGACCCCGGACGGGCCGACGCACACCTACGATGCCAGCTACTACGACATCGTGCCTGACCAGCGCATCATCTACTGCTACGAGATGTACTCCGGCGATGCCCGGATCTCGGTGTCGGTCGCGACCATCGAACTGTCGCCGGCCCAGGGTGGCACCAGGCTGACCTTCACCGAGGACGGTGCGTACCTGGACGGGCTTGACCTGCCGCGGCAGCGCGAGGAAGGCACCGGCTTCGTGCTCGACGACTTCATCAGGGCGCTGCGGGACCAGCCGCGCTGAGCCAAGATCGGCCGGCCGGTTGTCGTTCCCGTTATCGTTCGCTGTCCAGGCTTGCCATGCCGCCCGCGTCGTACCGGTCGCCGGCCACCTCGCCGGCCGGCACCGCGGCCTCAAGCTCGGCCAGCTCGGCCGGGCTCAGCTTGAGGTCGAGCGCGCCGAGCGCCTCGGCCAGCCGGCCGGTGCGCTTGGTGCCGAGCAGCGGGATGATGTCGCTGCCCTGGGCGAGCACCCAGGCGATCGCCAGCTGCGCGGTGGTCACGTTCCGCCCGGTCGCGATCCGCTCGAGCGCGGTCAGCAGGCCGAGGTTGCGTTGCAGGTTCTCGCCCTGGAACCTGGGGAACCGGCCGCGCGGGTCGCGATCGCCGATGGCACGCGCGCTGGCCGAGCTGAGCAGGCCGCGGGACAGGATCCCGTAGGCGGTGATGCCGACGCCCAGGTCCCTGACCGTGGCCAGCAGCTGCGCCTCGATCCCCCGGCTCATCAGCGAGTACTCGATCTGCAGCCCGCTGACCTGATGCACCGCGTTCGCCCTGCGGATGGTGTCCGCGCCCATCTCGGAGAGCCCGAGGTAGCGCACGTACCCGGCGTCGATCATCTCCGCGATCGCGCCGACGGTGTCCTCGATCGGCACCCGCGGGTCGAGCCTGGCCGGCTGGTACAGGTCCACGTAGTCGGTGCCGAGCCTGGTCAGCGAGTACGCCAGCGAGGTCTTCACCGCCGCCGGGCTGGCGTCCTGGCCGATGAACGCGCCGCGCGGGTCCCGCTGGCCGCCGAACTTCACCTGGATGAACACGCTGCCGCGGTGCACGCCGCGCAGCGCGTCCCGCAGCAGCAGCTCGTTGTGCCCCATGCCGTAGAAGTCGCCGGTGTCCAGCAGCGTGATCCCGGCGTCGAGCGCGGCCCTGATCGTCGCGATGCTCTCGGTCTCGTCCGCGGGCCCGTAGACACCGGACATCGCCATCAGGCCGAGCCCGACCCTGGACACCCGCGGACCGTCAGCGCCAAGCGTGGTGTAGTCCATGGCTCCGATCCTGTCAGGCCCGGCCGGTCAGCCGCCGTACACCTGCTCGCCCTCGACATAGGTCGCCTGCACCGTGGTGTCGGCGATCTCCGCCGGCTGGCCGGCGAACGGGTCACGGTCGAGCACGATGACGTCGGCCAGCTTGCCTGGCTCGATGGTGCCGGTCTGGTGGTCGAGGTAGTTCACGTAGGCGGAGCCCGCGGTGTAGGCGGCCATCGCCTCGGCAAGCCGCAGCGCCTGACCGGGCAGGAACGGCTCGGCTTGCGCGCCGGTCGCGCCCGGCAGCGACCTGTTCACCGCGACGTGGATGGCGCGCAGCGGATTCGCGCTGCTCACCGCCCAGTCGCTGCCCGCCGCCAGCCGCGCGCCGGACCGCAGCAGGTCGCCGAACAGGTACTGCCTGCCGGTCCGCTCCGGCCCGATGAACGGGATCGTCAGCTCGTCCATCTGCGGCTCGTGCGCTGCCCACAGCGCCTGCATGTTCGCGGTGACGCCGAGCGCGGCGAACCTGCCGATGTCGTCGGGGTGCACCACCTGCAGGTGCGCGATGTGATGCCTGGTGTCGTGCCCGGCGGTTGCCGGGCCATTGGCCGTCCTTGCCGCCTCGATCGCGTCAAGCGCCTCACGCACCGCCCGGTCGCCGATCGCGTGCAGGTGCACCTGGAAGCCCTCGGCGTCCAGCTGCGTCACGTACTGCCTGAGCGCATCCGGCTGCACGTACGACAGCCCGCTGCCGTGCTGATGGCAGCCGGTCGGGTCCAGGTACGGCTCGATCATGCCCGCGGTGAAGTTCTCCGCCACGCCGTCCTGCATGATCTTGACGGTGCTCGCGCTGAACCGGCCGGCCTGGCCGCGCTCGCGCCTGGCCAGGATGTCCGGCAGCTGCTCGCCGCCGCGTGACCGGTCCCACCACAGCGCGCCGCGCACCCGCGCGGTCAGCGTGCCCGCCTGCGCCGCGGCCAGGTAGACCGGCAGCGGGTCGGCCGAGCCGAGGTAGTTGCCGACGATCGCGTCCTGCCAGGCGGTAATGCCGCGGGCGTGCATGTGCCGCTGGGCCAGCATGAGGCCGGCCAGCCGCTCGTCGAAGCCGATCTCAGGGACCAGCCGGCCGACCAGGTCGGCCGCGCCCTCGTGCAGCGTGCCCTGCGGCCCGCCGTCAGCATCACGCTCGATCCTGCCGTCGGCCGGGTCAGGCGTGGCCGCGTCGATCCCGGCAAGCCGCAGCGCGCTGGTGTTGGCCCAGGCGCCGTGCCCGTCCCGGTTCGACAGGTAGGCGGGCCGGCCGCCGGTGACCGCGTCCAGCGCGTGCCGACCGGGCGTGCCTCGCTCGAACCACTCCATCCGCCAGCCCGAGCCCGCGATCCACTCCCGCTGCGGGTTGGCCTCCGCGTACTGGCTGATCCTGGCCAGCGCCTCGGCCAGGCTGGCCGCGCCGATCAGGTTGCAGCCGATCATCGTGATGCCGGCGAACGCCGGGTGCACGTGCGCGTCCTGGAAGCCGGGCAGCAGCGGCCTGCCGCGCAGGTCGATCACCTGCGTGTGCGGCCCGGTCAGCTCGGCTACCTGGCCGTCGTCGCTGCCGCCGACCGCATCGATCCGGCCGCCGGTGACGGCGACCGCGCTGGCCGGCCTGCCGTCGGCCGCGGTGGCCGGCACCATGAGCCCGCGCGCCACGTCGACGGTGTAGACCGGGCCGCCGGTGAACACCAGGTCCGCCTGCCTGCTCATCGGTGCCTGCCTCCTGCTGTCGTGGTTGCCCGCCCTATCCTGCCGCAGCGGTGACCGGCGCTGCCTCCGGCGGGCCGGCTGGCTGGTCGCGCCAGCGGACCGACCTGACGGCCGGCCTGGCCAGCACGACGGCGCTGCTGAGCGTGGCATAGCCGGCGCCCACCGCGACCCGGACCGCCAGCGGAAAGCCCGCGGACGGCCCAACCTGGGCTACGGCCACCGCTAGCCGGCCCGGAGCTCCGGCAGCACCTCGCGGGCGAACAGCTCGTTGCCGTAGCTCAGCAATTCCTGGCCGGTATCCCGCGATCCTGGCACCACCACGATGCGATCAAGGCCGAGGTCGAACAGCGCGCGCAACCGCGCCGCGCACCTGGCGGCTGGCCCGGCGACCGCGAAGCGGTCCACGAATTCGTCAGTCAGGCTGTGCGTCTGCGCGGCATCGGACAGCCCGTGCCTGGCCTCGTCGTAGTGCCGCCCAACCTGCCCGATCACCGCGGCGTCGGCCCGGCCGAGCGGCTGGCCTGCCGGCGTGCTCATCGCGGCAAAGCGCGCGAAGATCGACGCGCTGCCGCGGACCATTGACCTGGCGACTGCCAGGTCCGGATGGCAGCCGACGTTGACGTAGGCGCCAGCGTGCAGTGCGGCCGGGTCCAGGCCGGCCTCGGTCCTGGCTCGCCTGGCCGTCTCGATGCCCCAGGCCACCCGTGCCGGGTCGGCGCCGACGGTCAGCATGACGCGATCGGCGGCAACCGCGGCGACGGCGATCGTGGCCGGACCGGTGGCGGCGAGCTCGACCGGCACCGGTGGCACGGTGTCGCCGGTCAGCCAGCCGATCCGGCTGGCCCGCCCGTCCACGGTGACGGTCTCGCCGTGCAGGAAGCCGCGGATCTGGCTGACCAGGTCGCGCAGCCGGGCCGTGGTCGGCGGCGCCAGGCCGATCTGGGCCAGCGACGAGTCGCCGCGGCCGATGCCGAGCACCGCGCGCCCGCCCGACTCGATCTGCAGGCTGGCGATCGCCGCGGCGATGACGGCAGGATGCCGGGTCAGCGGGTTGACCACGCCGGTGCCGAGGCCGAGCCGCCCGGTGGCATGGGCCAGCACGCCAAGCTCGGCGAACACGTCCCCGACCAGGTTCTGGCTGTCGGCCAGCAGCAGGCCGTCGAAGCCGAGCCGCTCGGCCTGCGCCGCGGTCGCCGCGCACCGGCCGGGCACCGGAAAGCCATGCAGCCAGACCTGATTCATGACAGCAGGCTATCCGTCACGGAATGTGATCAGACGGTGACGCCGCGCCTGGTGCCGGCTAGAAGGCCACCCAGGGCAGCAGCGCGCCGGTTTCCTCGGTGCTGACCTTGGCGCCGGCCGGCGCTTCCTGCTGCACCTTCGCCGCGAACTCCGCTGCCTGGTCCACGTTGTTGGCCGCGACGATCAGGAACTTCCAGCGCCTGACGACGGTGTAGCCCTCGGCGGTCAGCCTGGCCGCCAGCGCGACCGCGTCGTGGTGCGAGCGCAGCTCGACCCTGATCTCGAAGTCGGCCCTGCCGCTGGCCAGCGACTCGCTGGTCTCCTCGGCATCGAGCCGCTGCCGCTCCGCGGCGATCGCCGCTGGCGTGTCCGGCAGCGCCACGTCGGCCGGCTCCCAGTCCTCGGCGACCGGGTGCCAGCGGTGCACTGCGAAATCGGCCTTGAAACCGAGCCCGTCGAGCAGGTCGGCGACCTCGTGCCTGGCTGCCGCCGCGGCGTCCTTGCTGTCGGTGTAGAGGTACAGCTCGTTGCCGTCTCCCTCGCCGACGACCACGTGGCTGCCAAGCCGCCCATGCACGTCATACTCGACGTCGCGGGTGGTCAGGTGCTGCTTCGCCTGCTGCACGTGCTCGCTGGCATGCAGGGTGACGGTCACCCGCCAGTCGTTGTCGTCTGTCACGGCGGCGACTTTACCTGACGGCGCCCTCGTAACCGCCGTCACCGCCGGTAGCGCACGGTCGCCCGCTATGGCAGAGTGCGCCCATGACGACGGTGATGACCAGCTACGGAGTGGTTCGCGGCCAGCTGCGCGACGGCGTTGCCGCCTTCCTCGGGATACCGTACGCGGCCAGCCCGACCGGGCCGCTGCGGTTCGCCGCGCCGCAGCCGCCGGCCAGCTGGGCGGGCGAGCGGGACTGCACCGCGTTCGGCCCGACGCCGCCGAAGCCGGACTACGCTGCCCCGTTCGACGAGCTGCTGCCTGAGCCGAACATCGCCGGCGACGACTGGCTGAACCTCAACGTCTGGACGCCCGATCCCGCGGCAAGGCTGCCGGTCATGGTGTGGATCCACGGCGGCGCGTTCAGCAACGGCAACTCGGCGGTGCCGATCTACGACGGGCACGCGTTCGCCCGCGACGGTGTCGTGCTGGTCAGCATCAACTACCGGCTCGGAGTTGACGGGTTCGCGCTGCTGCCCGACGCCCCGGCCAACCGCGGGCTGCTCGACCAGATCGCGGCGCTCGAGTGGGTGCGGGACAACATCGGGGCGTTCGGCGGCGACCCGGCGAACGTGACGATCTTCGGCGAGTCGGCCGGCGCGATGAGCGTCACCACGCTGCTGACCATGCCGCAGGCCAGCGGGCTGTTCAGCAAGGCGATCAGCCAGAGCGGAGCGGCCCAGGCCGGCGCAGCCCCGGCCGACGCGGCCCTGGTCGCGGGCGAGCTCAGCGCCGCGCTCGGGCTGCCCGCCACCGCGGCCAGCCTGGCGACGGTGGACCTGCGCACGCTGATCGCAGCGCAGGTGACGGTCAGGGACGCGCTGGCCACCGCGCCAGACCCGGCGCGGTTCGGCCAGACGATCGTCGCGTCGTCGATGGCGTTCCAGCCGGTCGTCGACGGCCAGGTGCTCGGCCAGCATCCGTCCGCCGCCATCGCCGCCGGCGCCGGCGCCGGCGTCCCGCTGCTCACCGGCACGAACCGGGAGGAGTTCCGGCTGTTCCTGATTCCGAGCCCGATGGCCGCCATCGTCACCGACGAGGTGCTGCCCGGCTTGCTGGCCATGTTCGGCATCCCGGCGGCCACCGCCGACCTGTACCGGGCGGACCGGCCGGGCGCGTCCGCCGTCGACGTGCTGTGCGCGCTGATCACCGACAGCTACTTCCGGCTGCCGATGCTGGCCGTGGCAGCGGCCAGGACGGCCGGCCCTGCCCCGACCTACGTGTACGAGTTCGGCTGGCAGAGCCCGGTGGCCCGGCTCGGCGCCGCGCACGCCGTCGAGCTGCCGTTCGTCTTCGACAACCTGACGGCGGACACGGCCGACCGGCTGATCGGCCCGGCTGCGCCCGCCAAGCTGGCCAAGCAGATGCACGAGACCTGGATCAGGTTCGCCGCGACCGGTGACCCAGGCTGGCCGCGGTTCGGCCCGGCCTACCCGGTGATGACCTGGGACGGCGAGGCGGCCGAGGTGGTCGCCGACCCGCGCCGGGACGAGCGGCTGGCCTGGCCGGCGGCGGCGGCCCGCTGACGGTCAGTTCTCCCCTCGGCGACGGCCGGATCGGCATAAAATCGGCGCGAACTAGACGAACAAACCATCGGGAATGCCTGCATGAGCGCTGATCCTGCCGTGATCGCGAGCCTGCGCCGGGCAGTCGAAGCGATGCCGTCCGACCTGGACCTCCGGCTGCACCTGGCGGAACTGCTGCTGGGCAGCGGGCAGCGCGACGAGGCGGTCAGCCACCTGGGCGCGGTGCTGCAGGCGGACCCGGCCAACGCCAGGGCGGTCGAGCTGCTCACCGGCCAGCAGGCCGGTGTC
>JASHQL010000351.1 GCA_030039155.1 Streptosporangiaceae bacterium
CCGTGCTGATCGTCGGCTACGGGTCGATTGGCAAGGCGGTCGAGGCCAGGCTGGCCGGGTTCGACGTCAACCTGCAGAAGGTGGCGAGGTCGGCGCGCGACGGCGTCAGCCCGGTGCGCGAGCTGCCGGACCTGCTGCCGCAGGCCGACGTGGTGATCTTGCTCGCGCCGGTCACCGCGGAGACCATCGGGATGGCGGACGCCGCCTTCCTGGCCAGGATGAAGGACGGCGCGCTGCTGGTGAACGGCGCGCGGGGTTCGCTGGTCAGGACCGACGACCTGGTCACCGAGCTGCGCACCGGGCGGATCTCCGCGGCGCTCGACGTGACCGATCCTGAGCCGCTGCCGCCAGGTCATCCGCTCTGGTCGCTGCCGAACGTGCTGATCACCCCGCACGTCGGCGCGACCACCCCGGTCTCCTCGAAGAACGCGATGAGCTTCGTCCGCGCCCAGGCCGAGCGCTACCTCAACGGCGAGCCGCTGGCCAACGTCATCACCGGCGAGTACTGACAACTCCGCAGCCCCACCTCGAACCTGGTGATCATGGGGTTCAGCACCATAGAGCGTGCTCAACTCCATGATCACCAGGTTGGGTGCGGTGCTGAAGGAGCTGCGGTCAGGTTACTGAGAGCGAGTTGTCGCCTGCCGTACGCACTTCCTCAATCGAAGCGTGACCTCGCGCCCGTACAGTGCTGCGAGATCAACCAAATGGCGAGACCATAAGTTCGGTACAGGCGCTCCGCGCTGGCAGTGCCGGATTGTTGTTTCTGGCGACCGTGCGTCGGCACCGCTCGATGATGAGCCGTGGTGCGCGGTTTTGGCCTTGACCCGGCTGCTGGGTACCGCTATGGCTCGCGTGCGGACGACGACAGCCGGAGGGGAACGGGTGCTCGCTGACGACGGTGACCGCCTGCCATGACGCTGGCTGCGCAGGTCTGGGCCGCGGCGGGCGCGCTCGCCGCGGCGTCGGCTGCCGTCCTGCTGCTGCGCGCGGCCCGGCGGCGCGATCCGGCGCGATCTGGTTACCGCTGGCTGGCCGTGGTCGCGGTGGCCTGGGGCGCCGGGCTGATCGCGCAGGAGGTCGCCGGACCCGGCACGTTCGCGTTGTCGCTGGCCGACGTGCTGACGCTGCCCGCGCTGGCCGCGCTGGTGATCGGCTCTGCCGGGCTCGCCGAGGGGCGCAAGGCGAGCCAGCCTGCCGCGGCGCGATCCGGCGCGAGCCGGATCCTGCGGGGCGGCTGGGGGGTCGTCCCGCCGAGCCAGCACAGGCAGGCGGGCACCGGCCGGATAGCCGACGCCGCCATCCTGATCCTGGCCCTGTTCGGCCTGACCTGGGTGGCCATCCTGGCCAGCGGGTACCAGGGCTCCGCGCTGGCGCCCGGCGCCTTCACCGCCGACCTGATCCATCCCGCTGCCGACTTGATCGCGCTCGGCTGCGTGCTGACGCTCGCCGCACGGGCCGGCTGGCGCGGCCTCGGGCCTGCGCTGGCGCTGCTCGCGGTGTCGGCAGGCGACGCGCTCGCGGTCGTCGTCCGGGTCGACCCTGACCAGGGCGCAGGCCCGTGGCCGCAGCTTGCCTGGCTGGCCGGCATCTGCCTGCTCGGCGCGAGCCCGTTGCTGCTGCCACCCGCGGCCGGCCGCGACGGCCAGCGCGGCCCGGCGCGGCCAGAGCCGATCGCGACCTGCGTCGCGATCGGGGTAGCGGCAGTCGCCGCGATCGCGGCGTTCGAGCAGGCGCTGGCCGGCCCGAGTTCCCGGCTGCGGCTGCTGCTTGCGGTCGGCGCGCTGCTGGTGCTTGCGCTGGCCGCGCGGATCGGCGGCCTGCTGCGCGAGACAGCGGTCGGCCGGGCCCACGCCAGGGAGTCGCGTCGGCAATTCCGCCAGCTTGCCGAGCACACCAGCGACGTGGTGCTGCTCTGCGACCGGTCGGGCGCCGTCAGGTTCGCCAGCGAGGCGATCGCGCGGTACGGGTACGAGGCCGGCGGGCTGGACGGCGCCACCCTGGCCGACCTGGTGCACCCCGATGACAAGGCCGCGGGCATGCGGGTGGCGGCGGCCGCGCTGCGCAGCGACGCCGTGGTCCCGGCCAGGCTGGCCTGCCGGGTCCGCGCGGCCGACGGCACCTGGCGGCACGTCGAGGCCACGGTGTCCAGGTTCGCCGAGCCGGGTTCCGCAGACCTGCTGCTGGTGACCGCGCGCGATGTCAGCGACCAGGTCGCGCTGCGGCGGCAGGTCACGCACCTGACCTTCCACGACAGCCTGACCGGCCTGCCGAACCGCGCGTTCCTCGAGGAGCGGGCCAAGGACCTGGCGGCCCGGCCCGCAGACCAGGCACCGGCGACGGTCGGCGCGATCTTCGTGGACCTCGACGGCTTCACCGCGGTGAACGACTCGGCCGGCCACGGCGCCGGCGACGCGCTGCTCGCGCAGGCCGCGCACCGGCTGCGCACCGCGGTGCCAGGGCAGGACACCGTGGCGCGCTGGGGCGGCGACGAGTTCGCGGTGCTCGCGCCGGATGCGGCAAGCCCGCAGGAGATCGTGGACGTGGCCGAGCGGCTGGTCAGCTGCATCGCGGCCGAGCCGTTCCGGGTGGCGGACCGGGACATCACGCTGACCGCCAGCGTGGGCGTGGCGCTGGCCGGGCCTGACGGTCCTGGTCACCTGCTCAGGAACGCTGACCTCGCGATGGCAAGGGCCAAGGAGGCCGGCGGAGACCGCACCGAGGTGTTCGCCTCGCACATGCACGCCGACGTGGTGCGCAGGATGGAGCTGACCACGGACTTGCGGCAGGCGCTCGCGGACGGCGCGCTTGACCTGGAGTACCTGCCGCTGGTCGAGCTGAGCACGTCCAGGGTGACCGGCGTCGAGGCGCTGGTCCGCTGGACCAGGCACGGCGAGGCGGTGCCGCCGGCGGAGTTCCTCGGCATCGCGGAGATGTCCGGGCTGATCGTCCCGCTTGGCGAGTGGGTGCTGGCCGAGGCGGCGGGCCAGGCCGTTCGGTGGCGCGTGGCGGGCTGGGACATCGGCCTGTCGGTGAACCTGTCGCTGCGCCAGGTGAGCGCCGCCAGGTTCGCCGAGACCGTGCTGAGCACGCTGGCCGATACCGGGCTGCCGCCCGGCGC
>JASHQL010000352.1 GCA_030039155.1 Streptosporangiaceae bacterium
GAACACCGCAGCCGCGCCATCCGGGCCGAGCAGCGGCGCCCGCACGTCGGTCAGGCAGGTCGCCCCGCCAGCGGGCAGCGGCCGCAGCCCGGACAGGTCGACGCTGGCCAGCCTGGCCAGCGCGCCGCCGCCGCGGGGCAGCTCGTCACCGGACCGGTCAAGGAACCTGGCACCGAGCGCGGCCAGCGCGCCGGTCCCGCCGTCGGTGCAGGCCGACCCGCCGAGCGTGACCACGACGCGGCCGGCCCCAGCGTCCAGGGCATGCCCGATCAGCTCCCCTGTCCCGGCACTGTGCGCGCGCAGCGGCTGCAGTCGTGTGAGCAGCGTCAGCCCTGACGCGGCGGCAAGCTCCACGGCCGACACGTTCCCTCCAAGGTCGAGCCAGCACGCCATCACCCGGCCGTCAGCCGGGCCGCTGACCTCAGCCTGGCACCAGCGCGGCGCCCTGGCAGCCGCCGCCAGCACCGCCAGCGTGCCCTCGCCGCCGTCGGCCAGCGGCACCTGGGTGATCTCGTCGCCCGGCCGCCGCTCCCGCCAGCCTTCGCCGATCGCAGCGGCCGCCGCCGCGGCGCCGATGCTGCCCTTGAACGAGTCGGGCGCGACGACGACCCGCATCAGCCCTGGTACGGCGGCAGCTGCAGCGCTTCCCTGATCGCCTTCTGCACCTGCTCCTTGTCCTGGCGCGCGTCAATGCTGGCGACGTACTCCTTGCGCCGGAAGATGTCCAGCACCGGGTTGGTCTTGCTGTGGTAGTCGCGCAGCCGGACCGCGAGTGCCTGCTCGGTGTCGTCCTCGCGGGCGACCAGCCTGCCGCCGCAGGCGTCGCACCGGCCGGGCTCGTGCGGGCTGTTGTCGATCAGGTTGTAGTCGAGGCCGCAGTCCTCGCACAGCCGCCTGGCCAGCACCCGGCGGCGCACCTCGGAGTCGGGTAGCTCGAGGTGGATCACCCCGTCGATGTCGTAGCTCTCGAGGAAGAATTCGGCCTGCCGCCGGTTGCGCGGGAAGCCGTCGATGATGAAGCCGTAGTTCCAGTCGTGCTGGGTCAGCCGTTCCTTGACCACGCCTTCGACCAGGTCGTCGCTGACCAGCTCCCCCGCCGCCATGATCCGCCTGACCTGCGCGCCGAGCTTGGTGTGATGCTGCACGTTCCAGCGGAAGATGTCGCCGACCGCGATGTGCACCAGGTCGAGGTCCTCGGCCAGCATGGTGCTCTGGGTGCCCTTGCCGCTCCCCTGGATGCCCATGATGACGTACTTCCGCATGCGGCAACTTTAGGCCGGGTTCGGCCGCTGGTTCCCTGGCAGCCTGCGGTCAGGGCGCCGGCAGGCCGGTGAAGACGTAGCCGAAGCCCGGCGTCTCATCGCCGATCGATCCGATCAGGGCAGTGCGGCCGGCCGAGGTCAGCCCGACCGAGACGCCCGACTCGTCGCCGTTGTCGGTCGTCGGGGCCAGCGCGGCGGCCTGTGTCCAGCCGGACCGCTGCTGGGTGAAGACGTAGGTCACCCCGTCGGCTCCGTGGTTGGGTGCCGAAGAGATGATCGTGCCGCCGTTCGCCGAGATCGCGACCGAGGTGCCGAACTCGTCGCCGTACGTGCCGCCGGTCGCCGTCAGCTCCGCCGTCTGCACCCAGCTCGACCTGCATTTGGTGCGGGCTGTGGCCAAGCAACGGCTGTACACGTAGGCCGCTCCGATGGTCGATCTGTGGCCGAGTGCGCCGACCACGACGGTGCTGCCCGCGGTAGAGATCGCCACCGCGTCGCCGAAGTTGTCGCTGCCGGTGCTGTCGGTCGGCGCGAACTCCGCCACCTGGGTCCAGCCCGACTGGCCGAGGTAGAACACATAGGCCGCCCCCACGGCCTCGTTCCGCCCGATCGCCCCGGCGACGATGGCGCGCCCGTCCGGCGAGATCGCCACCGAGTTGCCGAGGAAGTCATTGGCGACCCCGTCGGCCGAGGTAAGCATGGCGACCTGGGCCCAGCCGGACGGCCGCAGGTCGAACACGTAGACCCAGCCAGCCGCGCCGGTGCCGTTCGCCGTCGCGCCGACCGCGAGCGTGGCGCCGCTGGCGGAGATGGCCACCGAGGCGCCGAACTGGTCGCCCACCACCAGATCTGAAGGGTCCAGCTCCGCCGTCTGGGTCCAGGTCGCCCGGTGCCTGGTGAAGACGTAAACCGCTCCCGTGTTGTCCTGGCGCGACGGCGAGCCCACCACCACGATGCCGCCGTTACCGTCGATCGCGACCGAGGTGCCGAACATGGCGCGCCTACTGCTGTCGCCGGCCGTCAGCTCCGCGGCCTCGGTCCACTGGTTGCCATGCCGGACGAAGACATACGCGGCTCCGGCGTCCTGCGTCCCGTGCTGCGGGGCGCCGATCACCGCCGTGCTGCCGTTCCCCGAAATCGCCACCGCAGCCCCGAAGGCATCCCCGACCACCCCGTCGGCCGAGGTCAGCACCGCCGATTGCACCGGCGGCTGCGCGACCCGCGGCGACGCTTGCGCTGCGGCAGGCCAGCCGGTCCCTGCCATGAGCAAGAACCCGGCCGCCAGAGCCACCACCGCCCTAGCCTGCCTGCCCTGCCTGGCCGGCAGCCGCCGCGGCGACACGCCTCGCGCGCACACAGACACCCAAGCCCCCCCTTGGCATACGGCAGCCCGCGCTGTCAGTCACTCCCCCGGCAGAGCCATCCCGAGCGTCAACTAGCCCGGCCCAGTACCCTGCATCTAGTTACGCTGCGTCACGACCGTATCACCATTTGCACGCCCTGACCTGAGGTACCGCCGTGGTGTCCACCTTTCCTAGTGGCGCCGTGCCTGGTCAAACGACTGCCCGCCCAAGGTCTGGCAGCACTCCGCGCGCGGGCGGCGGCGGGCTAAGATCAATCGCAAAAGTCTCTGTTGACAGGTCACCGTTATGGAACTGCGCTTGATTGCCGATCAGGCAATTGGCGAGGCTGATGCTCGCCAGTCCGACGGTCTCGGGTTCAACACGTATGCGCGCGTCCTCGCCCAATCGGCGCTCGATACTGCCGGCCCGTTCACCATCGGGGTCTTCGGTGAATGGGGAACCGGAAAGACTAGTCTTATGCGACTGGTTCAGTCGCACTTGGCAGACGAGCCGAACGTGGTCACTGTCTGGTTTAACGCATGGCGATACGAGAAAGAGGAACACCCGATTGTTCCGCTCGTTGGAACAATCGTACGTGAGCTGGAGACGCACAAGGCGTTCTCCCAGAAGTTTGCTGACTCTACCAGGAAGCTCGTACGGGCGCTGCGCGCCGTCGCCTATGGATTCTCGGCCACGTCAAGAGTTCGGATCCCTGGCTTTGCAGAGGTCGAAGCGTCGTTCGTAGCGAAGGACATGATCGACCGTGACGACAAGCTAACGCCGGACCCGCTACTGGACCGGAGTCTTTACTACGGTGCATTCAACAGCCTCGAATCGCTGCGGCTGGAACAGGAACTTCGCGTAGTTGTCCTGATTGACGACCTTGACCGGTGCTTTCCTGACCAAGCCATCAGGTTGCTCGAGAGCATCAAGTTGGTACTATCGCAGCGCGGCTTCATTTTCGTGCTCGGCGTCGCGAGGCAGGTTATCGAGGGATACCTCCAGCACAAGTACACCGCAGATTTCGGGATACGCGACTTCAAGGGCCAGCTGTACCTCGACAAACTGGTCCAGTTGCCGTTCCACATCCCGCCCGCGACCGGGCGGATGGGAGAGTTCTGCGCCAGGATACTTGACGGTCAGCCCGCCGATATCGCAGATCAGCTGTCGGAAATACTTCCGACAATTGGCGAAGCCCTCGGCGGTAACCCGCGAGCCGTGATCCGCTTCGTAAACAATATCCTGATTGACCTGGCAATTAGCTCCGAGTTGGCCGACGCAGCACTGATGGAGCGGATTCCACTCAACTACTTTGCGATCTCGAGATGCCTGGAGGACCGGTGGCCCGAGGTCTACGCTCCGATCGTGGCTTCAACGCTGCTGGCGGAAGAAGTCGCCTCGTGGGATCTGTCATCGATAGCGAGCCGGGCGGAGGGCACCGGGCCTGAGGCAAGAGTCGCGGCCTCCCTGATTTCGGATCATCGCCTGGCGGCCCTGCTCTTCGGTGACCACGGCAAGTCTTGGCTGAGGAACCCCGACTTGCGCATGGCGAGCGTGGGATTCCTGCGTACCCAACGGCGAACCTCGTCAGCCGACGCTGCGGAGGCGACCGCCCTTTATGACGCCTTCCTGAGCTATCAGTCCGACGACGTGTCCGAGGTCGTGGAACTTGCACAAGCCATGAGCAACAGCGGGCTCAGCGTCTTCTTCGACGTCAACGTCGCCGCAGGATCGGACTGGTCTCACGAGGTCGAAATGGCAGTCACCAGATCGCGGGCGTTCTGCCTCTGTATCGGCAAGACGCCGCGGGAAGGTGTCGAGGCCGCGGAGATGAAGGCGTCATATGCCGGCGCGACCGTCATACCGATCCTGCTGCCCGGCGTTGACTGGAACAGGATCCCGCCAGACTTGACGAGACTTGAGTACGTGGACCTGACGGACGGTATCAACCCAGAGGCAGTCTCGCTTCTCGCGGACGTCATACGCAGGAGAAGTTAGCCGCGACAGCCGGCCTGTGGCCGAACTCTGACCGATGCAGGCAGTGCTGGCCGATCAGCCGGTACGGCCGATCGCCCGGCCATCGTCCGATCCGCTGTCATGCCGCCGACGACTGCGTTCTTGGCGGCGCACCCCTTCGGAGGCTGGCTCTGGATGTGGATGCAGTGCGCCGGGATCCGGTGGGATTGTCGTCACGGCACCGTGCTGAGGTTAGCTGGCGCGGCGATATCTTGGACTGAGGACCGGGCACGGTGGAGTATCGGCGGCAGTCATGAGATGGCTTGGGTCGTGGGCGAGCGGGACGGTGCCGCGTCGGCCGCGCGCGAAGACGATCTTGCCGGCGGCGGCGACCGGCGCGGTGGTCGCGGGCCTGGTCCTGGTGTCGGGTTGCGCCGCTCCGGTTGTCCGCAACAAGCCGCCGAAGACGGCGCCGCCGCCCCGGCCGGCAGCGACTGCCAAGCCGCATCGGCTGCTGTCGCCCTTCACCGGTGAGCCGGTGAAGTCACTTGGGCCGGTGCTCGCAGTCAAGATCGACAACATCGTGTACGCGCGGCCGCAGACCGGCATCAACGAAGCCGATATCGTGTATGTACTTCCGGTGGAGGGCGGACTCACCCGGTTCCTGGCGATCTTTTCCTCGCATTTCCCGCCGGTCATCGGGCCCGTTCGCAGCGCCCGGCGAGACGACCTGCAGCTGCTGGGTCAGTTCGGCCGGCCGGCGTTTGCTTACTCCGGCGCCCAGGGCCAGCTGCTGCCCGTGGTGGAATCAGGCCGGATCGTCGACCTGTATGCGGGCATCGTCGGCGGCTACTTCCGGGACGACGCGCGGATAGCGCCGTACAACCTCTATGCCGACACCCGCGTCCTGCTGTCGGAGGCTAAGGGCGCCAGCAAGGCGCGTGATATCGGCTTCAGGTTCGGGCCTGCGCCGGCCGGCGGCCAGCCGGCTGAGTCGTGGACGGTTACTTACCCGGCGGCTGGCTTCACCTTCACCTGGTCGGCCGGCCAGCACCGCTGGCTGGTGTCGATGGATGGCACGCCGGCCACGACCACGGCCGGCTACCGGCTCGCTCCCGCCACCGTGGTGATCCAGCACACGGTAGTGCGCAAGTCCGGGTTCCTCGAGTACGGTTATCCGCCGCCGTTCGCCGAGACCGTCGGCCACGGTTCCGCCGTGGTGCTCCGCGACGGGAAAGCAT
>JASHQL010000353.1 GCA_030039155.1 Streptosporangiaceae bacterium
GCCGCTTGGTCAGCAGCGCCTGGCCGAGCACGTTGTTGATCTTGTGCGAGCCGGTGTGCAGCAGGTCCTCGCGCTTCAGGAACACCCGGCAGCCGCCGGCGAGTTCGCCGAACCTGGGTGCCTCGGTCAGCAGCGACGGGCGGCCAGCGTAGTCGCGGGACAGCCGGGCAAGCTCGGCCTGGAACGCCGGGTCTGCCTTGGCCGACAGGTACGCCTCGGTCAGCTCGTCAAGCGCGGCCATCAGTGCCTCAGGCGAGAGCCTGCCGCCGAACTGCCCGAAGTGGCCGGCCAGGTCCGGCAGGGCGCGCTGGCTGGCCTCGGTCGGCCCTGGCACGCTCAGTCGTCCTTGTCGTGCTGGTGGCTGCCGCGCAGGGCCGGATGCGAGCCGGCGGTGACCAGGTCAGCGACCGCGCTGCGCGGGTCCTTGCCGGTGACCAGGCTCTCCCCCACCAGCACCGCGTCGGCGCCGGCCGCCGCATAGGCGAGCAGGTCGTGCGGCCCGCGCACGCCGGACTCGGCGATCTTCAGCACGCCGGCCGGTATGCCGGGCGCCAGCCTGGCGAACACCCCGCGGTCGACCTCCAGGGTGGCCAGGTTCCTGGCGTTCACCCCGATGACGGTCGCGCCGGCGTCGATCGCCCGGCCGAGCTCGTCCTCGGTGTGCACCTCGACCAGCGGCACCAGGCCGATCGACAGCGCGCGCTCCACCAGCGAGATCAGCGCGTTCTGCTCGAGCGCCGCCACGATCAGCAGCACCAGGTCGGCGCCGTAGGCCCTGGCCTCCCAGAGCTGGTACGCGGTGAGCACGAAGTCCTTGCGCAGCACCGGTATCCGCACCGCGTCCCGGACCGCGGCAAGATCGTCGAGGCTGCCGCCGAACCGCCGCGACTCGGTCAGCACGCTGATCACCGCGGCGCCGCCTGCCTCGTAGTCAGCGGCGAGCGCGGCCGGGTCGGCGATGGCGGCCAGCGCGCCCTTGGACGGGCTGGCCCGCTTGACCTCGGCGATCACTGCCACCTCGGCGCCGCCAAGCGCCGCGGTCACGTCACGCGGCGATGGTGCCCGTGCCGCGGCTTCCTTCAGCCGGCTGAGCGGCGCGGCCTCCTGCCTGGCTGCCAGGTCAGCCCGCACGCCATCGAGGATGTCGTCAAGCACGCTCACGCGGTTCTGATGCCCCCTCGGGAAAGTGGCCTCAACTCAAAAGCCTAGCGTCGCGGCTCTGTCGATCTTGGAGTGGCCCGCTCGCTTCGGTCCCCCACGTCATTCCGCGCCCGGCCGCTGGCCACGGCTCATTGCCCGGCGCTTCGGGAACATCGCCGGCCGACGGCCGTGGCTACCAGCCGGAATGTGGCTCGCGGTGGGTGCGCCTAGCGGGCGGTCATGGTGGGGTCTTCGCCGCGGCTCAGGGCTTCCCAGAGGGTCGCGGTATCGGCACGGGGCGGCGCTGGCTCGTCCGGCGAGGCGACCGCCGGCTGGTCCGGAGCTGACTCGCTGCCGGTGCGCCTGGTGGGGAGCTCGTAGCGGGCGGACATGGTGGCCATCTGGGTGGCGCGGGCCAGCACGAAGATGCCCGCCAGCACGATCAGGGCCGCGCCGAGGATGGCCAGGTACTGCCAGCCTGTCGCGGACAGGATTGCGTGCCTGGGGAAGCCGGTGACGCCGGCCCCGGCCTGGCCGCCCTGGCCGTCGCCCTGGGTGGTGGAGCCGGCCCCGGAACCGGCGCTGGTCGCCGGACCAGCCTGGGCCGATGCGGCGGCCAGGGCCGCGCCGGCGGAAATCGCGAGCACGGACGGCACGATCGCGGCACCGAGGGTGAGCAGCAGCGCGCCGGCCAGCCGGCGGACCAGGCCGGCGGTAGCAAGCACGGCGAGCAAGGTCGCCAGCGCGGCGATCGCCAGGCCCTCCGCGAACGGCGCCAGCGAGGAACCGGTCACCGCCTGGGCGCTGGCCGGCAACGGCCGCGGCGCGGCGGTCAGCACGTGCCCCCAGGCCGGCCGCAGTGCGAGCAACACCACACCCGCGCCCGCCACCCCGACGACAACAGCAGCCGCCAGTTCCCGCGTCGCCCGTGCCCCGCTGCTCGTCACGCCACCAGACAATACGCCGCCCCCGACGACCGACCGTGGCGAGCCACAGTTCCACCCATGCTCTTCCCCATTTGGGGCCGCCTCGGGCACCGAAGGTCCTCGCGCCGACCGACCGCTACGATCTAGCAATGAGTTACGCGAGGGAAGAGCGGCTTGCCCTGTGTAGCCTCTTGGACGATCTCGGTCCTGACCAGCCGACGCTGTGCGAGGGCTGGCAGACCGCCGACCTGGCCGCGCACCTGGTGCTGCGCGAGCGCCGCCCGGACGCCAGCCTCGGCATCCTCGGCGGCCCGCTGGCCGGGCACACCCGCAAGGTGCAGGCCGCGATGGTGGCTCGCACCCCGTTCCCGCAGCTGGTGAACCAGATTAGGAGCGGCCCGCCTGCCTATTCGCCGTTCCGGATCCCCGGCGCGGACGAGCAGGGCAACCTCGTGGAGTACTTCGTGCACCACGAGGACGTGCGCAGGGCGCAGCCGGACTGGCAGCCGCGCGAGCTCAGCCACGAGCTGTCGCAACTGCTCTGGGGCAGGCTCAGGATGGCCAGGATGATCCTGCGCAAGGCACCGGTCGGGGTGGAACTGGCGCGCGAGCCAGAGTCCGACTCCAACGGCGCCGAAGGCGGCCAGCAGCATGACCAGGCCAGGCTGCGGATCACCGCCAAGGCCAAGACCCCTGTGGTGACGGTGGCGGGCACGCCGGCCGAGCTGACCATGTGGACGATGGGCAGGACCACGGCGGCGAAGGTGCGCCTCGACGGCAGCCAGGCCGACGTCGACGCGCTGACGGCCGCCTCCTGGCGGCTCTGACATGGCCAGGTAAATCCCCGGCATCAGCCAGCTGAAGCCCGGTCGCATTCTTCCTGAGCACGGGCCGCCGCGCGGGCAAACCCCGGTCTAATTCAGAATGACCGGGAATTGTATACTGAGGCAATCATGGAAAGCTATGGAAACGGCCAGCTCGCGCGTTTCTGAATCGTTACGTCAAGTCACGCAGCATTCATTTCCGCGACTCTGGTAAATCTGCCGCCCGAAAGCTGCCGTACACCTCTGACCGCGACGATCCTCCCGTCCTGACCAACGTCATGAGCAGGTCGGAGAGGTAAAAGTGCAAAAAAGTACGGCTATGATCGCCATCTTTGCGATGGCG
>JASHQL010000354.1 GCA_030039155.1 Streptosporangiaceae bacterium
GCTGGCCGAGGACGCGGCCCAGATGATGCTGGCCGACGCCTTCGGCGCGCCGCCAGATCCGGGCCTGGCCGCGCTGGCCAGGGAGGCGGCCGGCAACCCGGCGCTGCTGGCTGAGCTGATCCGCAGCCTCCGCGACAACCAGGCGGTGCAGGTGAGCCATGGCCGCGCCGTCCTGACCCTGGCCGGCCTGCCACCGCAGGTTCACCAGGTTGCGCAGCAGCGGCTCCGGCAGGTCAGCAGGCGAACCCGGCACCTGCTGGTCACGGCGGCCATCCTCGGCCCGGCCTTCCGGATACAAGACGCTGCCGAGATGCTTGGCGAGTCCCCGGCATCGCTGCTGCCGGCCATCGAAGAGGCGATGGATGCCGCGCTGGTGGGCCCGGCTGAGCACGGGTTCACGTTCCGCAGCGAATTGCTGCGCCGGGCGGCCGGCGCGATGATCCCGGAGCCTGCGCGCGCCGCCCTGCACCGGCAGTACGCCGAGAATCTGCTCGGCCGCGGGGCGCCGGCGGCCGATGCGGCCAGTCACCTGCTGCAGGCAGCAGATCCCGGCGATCCCGGCGCGCTGCCGGGCCTGGACCTGGCGGTGGCGCAGACGATCCGGTCTGCTCCGCAGGTCGCGGCGGACCTGGCGATGCAGGCGCTGGAGCACACCAAGCCCGGTGATCCGGCCGGACTGTCGCGTTCGGTGGCCGCGGCCGAGGCGCTGGCCGCGGCAGGCAGGCTCGAGCAGGCTCAGCGGATCGCCGAGGGAACGCGAGCCAGGCCGCTTCCGCAGCTTGCCGAGTACCGGCTCAGGTGCGTCATGTCGTGGGTGCTGTGCACCCGCGGACAGCCACGTGACGCAGCCGCTGAAGTGGCCGTGGTGCTGGCCGGAGCGCGGCTGCCTGACGACATCCTGGCCCGCGCGCAGGCGGCAAGCCTGCAGGCCATGACCGCGATGCCTGCCGAGCATCGTGCCGGTACCGGCTCCCAGCCAGGCGCCGCGCAGGCGCCGGCGGCTGCCGAGGCCGCGCTGCTGCTGCAGGCCAGCCGCTGCTGGGAGAACGGCCAGATCCGCGAGAGCCTCGAGCTGGCGCGGCAGGCGGCAAGCGGCTCCGTGATCTCGCCGGACGCGCGAGATGCACAGCCGCTGCTGGTGCTTGCGGCCATGCTGGCGGACATCCGCGAGCTTGATGACGCAGCCGCGATCCTGCGCGGCGCGGCGGAGTCCGGCGTGAGCCAGCTGCCGGCCGGCGCCGCTGTGGCACTGCTGCACGGCCGGGTGCACCTGGCAGCCGGGCGGCTGGCTGCGGCCGGCGCGGAGGCTGAGGCGGCACTGGCGCTCGCCCAGGCCATGGGGGCCGGCGCTCTTGTGGCGAGCGCGCGCAGCCTGCTTGCGGTCATCGAGTTGCGCCGGGGTCACCTCGGGGAGGCGGCGGGCCACGTCGCCAGCCGCCCGCTTGGCAGCTCGGACTTCGCCGACATTTACGCGCGGTCGGAGAGCAGCCTGGCCGAACCGCAGGTCGTTGAGGCCCGCGATGGCCCGGCTGCCGCGCTCCGCTGCGTCGCGGCCTCGTGCGCCGATCTTCCCGGCCGGCCAGGGCGGCTGCTTGGAGACCCGGCGCTGGCCGGGTGGCTGGTACGCGCCGCACTTGCGGCAGGGCAGAACCGGCTGGCTGCCGATGCCGCAGCGGCAGTCGCTGCGGTGGCCGACGCCAACCCCGAGTTCCTGGCGTTTGCCGCGTCCGCCGCCCACGCGCTGGGCCTGGTGCACCGTGATCCGGGCTTGCTCGCCAGCGCCGCGGCCGGGCACGCAGACCCGTGGGCCAGGGCGTCGGCAGCCGAGGACCTGGCTGTGCTGCAAGAACGGCGAGGTGACCGCGATCAGGCTGTCGGTTTCCTGACGACAGCACTCGCGGAGTACGGCCAGGTCGGAGCGTGCAGGGACGAGGCGCGCGTCCGCAGGCGGCTGCGCCAGCTTGGCGTCCGGCGCCGCCACTGGAGCACGAGCCCTGCCGACAGGCCGGTCGGCGGCTGGCCGAGCCTGACCGCCACCGAGCAAGCCGTCGCCCGGCTGGTCGCCGAGGGACTGAATAACAAGCAGATCGCGGCACGCATGTACATCAGCGCGCACACCGTCGCCCATCACCTCCGGCAGGCCTTCCGCAGGCTGGGCATCGGCTCGCGGGTCGAGCTCGCGCGCATCGTGATCGAGCAGGCCGGCGGCCGCGGGCAACAGGGCGAGCCCTCATGACGGTGTGGCGGGCCGCGAACCGGCAGGTCGCCCCGCCGTTCACCCGCGACGCGGTTCACCCGCGACGCGCGGGTGGCTGCGGTCGTGATCAGGCCTGCCCGGCCGAGGCTCCTGGGGCAAGCAGGCCGAGGTCGCGCGCCGCCGCGACCGCCTCGGTGCGGCTATGCGCGCCGAGCTTGGCGTAGATGCTGCGCAAGTGAGTCTTCACGGTGCTCGTCGACACATGCAGCTCGGTGCCGATCTCCGGTGCTGACAGGTGCGTCGGCAGGTAGCGCAGCACCCTGAGCTCGCTCTTGCTGAGCGGGTCGGGAGGCTGTCCGGCCACGGCCCCGGCGCCGGTGCCGCAGATGAGGCCGAGGATCTCGGCGATCAGCTTCCGGTGGCTGCTGCCCTGCCGGGCCTGCCGCGCTAGCAGGTCTGGCCTGGGATGCAGCAGGAACCAGAGCAGCGCGCGGTCACCTTCGGCCAGCTCCAGCGCGCGCTCCATCGCCCGGCGGCTCGCGGCCGGGTCGCCGAGCGCGTCACGCGCGGTGGCCTCGAGCAGGAACGCCTCGGTCAGCCAGGACCGCCAGCCCGCCTGCGAGGCGCCGGTCAGCACCGGAGCGAGTGCCGCCGTTGCGCCCGCCGCGTCGCCGCGGGCCAGGCACAGCAACGCCGCGGCGATCCGCATCTCGCCGCGCACCCGGCTGGCATCGGGGACTTCGGCAATGAGCTGCCCGGCCCGGTCAAGCTCACCGAGGCGAACAAGCGCGATGGCCAGCCACGCCCGCAGCGGCCGGACAAGCGGATGCGCGCCGCCGAGCGGCTGGCCAGCCTCAAACGCTGCCAGCGCCGCCGCGAACCGGCCGCGGCCCAGCTCGAGCTGGCCGCGCAGGTACTTGATGCCCATCGCCACGACCGGCCGGTCCTCGGCGGCGACCGTTCGCTCGGCGCGCTGCACCCAGCGATCCGCCTCATCCAGCCTGCCCTGCCAGGCCAGCGCCGACCCGAACGTCATGTACGCGAGGCCGGAGAACGGGTCGTCAGTCCAGCCGTGCCGCTCCGCCAGCTCGATGGCCTGCCTGCTCGGCCCGGCGGCCAGCGGAATCTGCCGCGTCAGCTCAATCCCGCCGCGGTAGATCAGCGCCATGAACTCCAGATAGGGCCGGCCGATCCGCCGGGCCAGCGTGACCGCCTGGTCGAGGTGCGCCTCAGCCTGGTCGGGATAGCCTGTCCAGGTCTCGCTGTCGCCGAGGCTGATCAGCGCCAGTGCGCGCAGGTCAGCGCCGAGGCTGGTTTCGCCTCCCTCCGCCAGCGACTCGGCCGCCCCGAGCAGCCGCCGGGCGAGCGTGCCCCTGGCCCGCTGATCGCCGGTCTGCTCGACCATCAGCATCTGCACGACGTCGAGCAGCACCTTGGGCGCAGCGGGCTGGCCGGCTGGCCCTGACTCTGCTGCGTGCTCGGCCAGCCTGAGGTAACGCTCGGCGGCGGCGAGCGAGCCCTGGGCCAGCTCGTCTCCTGCTGCGGCTGCCGCTAGCTCCGCGTCGGCGCAGACGGACTCTGCCGGAAAGCCGGCCATCAGCGCGTGCACGGTCGCGCTCCGGCCGTCGAGGTACAAGCCGAGCCAGTGCCCGGCGACCAGGCTGGACGCCAGCGCCCAGCGCTGGGCCGCCAGCGCATGCCGGATCGCCTCGGCCGGGTAGCCGTTGGCGGCGAGCCAGCCAGCCGCCTGCTCATGCAATGCGGGGATCGCCTCGGGCTGGGTGTTCCGCAGCTGCAACTGCAGCAGGTCGGCAAACAGGTGGTGATAGCGGAACCAGCTGCGCGCTGTGTCGAGCGAGACCACGAACCCGTTCGCCGCTTCCAGGGCCTGCAGGGTGAGCTCACCTCCGGGCGAACCGGTGAGCAGGTCGGCCAGCTCGCCGTTGACCCGCTCCAGCACGCTGGTCCTGAGCATCAGCCTGCGCGCATCGGGCGGCTGGCGATCGAGGACCTCGGCCAGCAGGTACTCGGTTACCGTCCGCTCGGTGCCGGAGAACTCGGCCGCGAACCGATCCGGATCTGGGTGCCCGGCCAGGGACAGCGCCGCGAGCCGCAATCCAGCCGCCCATCCCTCGGTTCGCTCGTGCAGCGTCGCCAGCGCCGTGTCGGTCAGCTCCACCCCGGCTGCCCGGAACAGCTGCCGCGCTTCCGGCTGGGAAAACCGCAGATCGTCGGCCCTGATCTCGGTCAGCCCGCGGTCCAGCCGCAGCCGGTGCAGGCCAAGCCGGACATCGTGCCTGGTGGCCAGGACGATCCGCAGCTGCGACGGAGCGCGCAGCACCAGCAGCTCGACCTGCTTGCGTGCTTCGTCCGACCGCAGCTCGTGGACATCGTCGAGCACCAGCCACAACCGGTCCCGCAGCGGTGCCAGGTCCGCGAGCAGCCGCTCGACGATTGCCCAGCCGTCCAGATCGGGAGCTGCGGTCAGCTCTCGCACCAGGGTTGATCCGGCCGATGTCTGGCGCAGCGCGGCCAGCACTGACAGCCAGAATCGCTGCGGATCGCGCTCGTTTCTGATGACCTGCACGACTGCCGCCCGGTCGGTCAGGTTCGCGGTCTCGAGCCAGGACGCGAGCAGCACCGTCTTGCCGCTGCCTGCCGGTGCGGATACGACTGTCACCTGTGCGGACCGGTCCAGCCGCTGGAACAAGGTCGGCCGCGGCACGATTGCCGAACCGGTGGTCCGCCGCCGGCGCAGCGCCGCCGAGCTCATCGTCGTCATCTCCCGATGAAGTATCACCGAGGCCGATCTGTCACGCGACGCCGTCGGCAAGGGCCTGCAATACCTGCTCAGGCTCGGTTCGCGTGGTGTAGTCACGGTGCACGTCAATCCAGCGGATGATGCCGGCCGCGTCGACGATGATGACGGTCGGCATCGGCAGCGCCGTGGTCCCGTCGGCGTTGACCTTCGTGAGGTCCAGGCCGAGCTGCAGCTGTACCGCCAGGGCGCGGTCGGTTGGCGCGGTGAGAATGCCGAGCTGCCCGGCGATCTGGTTCGCCGGATCTGACAGCACGGTGAACGTCAGTTCCTTGGTCTCCCTGGTGGACAGTGACCCGTCCGGAGTCTGCGGGCTGATCGCGATCAGCGGAATGCCCAGGTCAGCGAGCGCGGGCACGAGCTGGGCCTGATAGGTCCGCAGGGCGATGTTGCAGTACGGGCACCAGCCGCCCCGGTAGAACACGATCACACCGGGCCTGGCGCCGAGGGCAGCCCCGAGCGTCGCCGGCTGCCCGTGCACGTCGAGCAGGTTGCCGTCTGGCATGCGGTCGCCTGGCCGGGCTGCCGCGGCAGCGGGTCCGGCAGCGGCGAGGTCGCGCTGCTCGGCCGCGAACACCGCTGCCACGTCAGCGGGCATCTGCCCGGCCGAAGCACCGCGATACGCAGCCACTTGGTCCGCGATAGTCAGATCGGCGGCCACCGTCACCTCCTGGGTCTCTGGCTTGTGCGATCCAGAATCTCAGGCCAAAAGTGGAATGTCCAATCCAGAAAGGCTAGGCTTGGTGTCATGTCGAGCACAGCCACCGGCAGCAAGCTCGCTGCCCGTCTGACCCCGAAGGGCCAGCAGACCAGGCAGCGGATCGTGTCGGCAGCCGCCGGCCTGATCCTGCGGCAGGGCGTCGCGCACACCACCCTTGACGACGTACGTGCCGAGGCAGGCGTCAGCAGCTCGCAGATTTATCACTATTTCGCTGACAAGGAGGCGCTGGTCCGCGCCGTCGTTGCCTATCGTGAGCAGACCGTGGTCGGCGAGATCCATGAGCCCGCGATGGCTGCCATCGACGGCATCGACGGCCTGCGCGCCTGGCGGGACATGATCGTCTCGATCCAGCGCAGGGCTGACTGCAAGGGCGGGTGCCCGCTCGGCTCGCTCGGCAGCGAACTTGCCGA
>JASHQL010000355.1 GCA_030039155.1 Streptosporangiaceae bacterium
CCAGGTAGCCGATGACCGCATCGCCGAGCACGGCGCTCAGCCGGGTTCCGTTGATCCCGACGGCGCGGGCGACCGAGATCCCCTCGATCGGCGGGCTGGCCGGCCGCGGCAGGTCCTGCACCCTGGCCAGGTACACGATCTCGGTGTGCCCGGTGTGGCTGAACCCGGACCGCGCGTAGAGCGCGCTGATGTGCGGCCACTGCGCCGGCACGCCGTACACCCCTGGCGCCGGCAGCTCACCGCCGGCCGTCTGCCTGCTGACCTGCCAGCGGTCGAGCTGGCCGAGGCAGGCGGTCATCAGCGACTCGGCCGCCTGGGTCGCGTCCGGCCAGAACGGGTTGCCCTGTGGTGCCTCAGGCCAGTAGATGAACCAGCTGATGTCGCCGACGTCGCGCGCCGACGGCCCGGCCCGCTCGTCCGGGTAGTGCCGCAGCAGGTGCGCGGCCGCGACGACCCGGTTGGCCTGCTCGGCGACCAGCGTGGCCCGCTCGCTGACCCACGGGTCCTCGATGAACTCGCCGGGCTGCTGGTCAAGCGAGCTGAGCACCGTGGCGACCGACACCGTCATGCCGGGGATGACCGCCGCGGTGTGCGCGTTGACCAGGTCGGTGAGCTGGTCACGGTCGCTGCGGCGGAACTGACGTACCTCAATCGCATGCATGCGCGGCTCCTACCCGAAATGACTGCCTGAGCAGGGCCGCTACCGGTGCGGTACACCCGCATTGTAAGCAGGATGACGTGCATCTGGTCGGTTACCATGCAGCGAGGTTTGAAGCCATGGCGCCAGATGAGCAGGAGCGGCGGTTGCGCGCCGACGCGGCGGGCAACCGCGAACCGCGGGGGGGTCCAGGGGGGTCGCCCCCCAGGGCAGCACAACCGCAACGGTTGCGCGCCGACGCGGCGCGCAACCGTGAGGCGGTCTTGTGCGCTGCCAGGGACGCGTTCGCGCGGGACGGGCTGACCGCGCCGCTCGAGGAGATCGCGCGCACCGCTGGCGTCGGCATCGGCACGCTGTACCGCAGGTTCGGCTGCAGGGAGCAGCTCATCGCCGCCGCGCTGGTCGAGCCGATCACCGCGTACGCGGACGCGGCCGAGCTGGCGCTCGCCGAGCCCGACGCATGGACCGGGTTCGCCGGCTTCGTGCGCCGGATCTGCGAGCTGCAGGCGGGCAACCGCGGCCTGGCCGACCTGCTGGTGATCACGCTGGCGCCGGACCAGCAGGTCGAGTGCATCAGGGCGCGGGCCAACCGGAGCATGCTCAAGCTGATCGAGCGGGCCAAGGCGGCCGGCCAGCTGCGCCTCGACATGGCGGCAGAAGACCTGCTGCTGTTGCTCATCGGCAGCAGCGCGATAGCCGCAGCGGCCGGCGCCGAGGCACCGCGGGCAATGCCGCGCTTCGTCGAGCTGCTGCTCGCCGCGTTCCGGCCGGCCGGGGGCGCCGAGCCGCTGCCGCCGCCGCCGACTCGCGCGCAGATGCGCCGGGTGATGGCCAGGCTGGCCGCCGAGCACGGCTGCGGGCACGCTCCCGGCTGACCTGCCTGCGCAGTCCGCAACAGTCAGCCGCGGCCGATGAACGGCATTGCGGTTGCGGTGATCGTGAGGAACTGCACGTTCGCGTCCAGCGGCAGCGAGGCCATGTAGAGCACGGCATCGGCGACGTAGCTGGCATCGAACGTCGGCTCGGCCGCGATCGAACCGTCGGCCTGCGGCACGCCCAGGCTCATCGCCCGGGTCAGCTCGGTGGCGGCGTTGCCGATGTCGATCTGGCCGCAGGCGATGTTGTATGCCCGGCCGTCCAGCGAGATGGACTTGGTCAGGCCGGTGATCGCGTGCTTGGTGGCGGTGTAGCCGACGCTGCGCGGTCGCGGTACGTGCGCCGATATCGAGCCGTTGTTGATGATCCGGCCGCCGGCCGGCTGCTGCGCCTTCATCATCAGGACCGCGTGCTGCGCGCAGAGGAACGAGCCGGTGAGATTCGTCGCGACCTGCCGTTGCCAGTCAGCAACCGCAAGCTCGTCGACCGAGCCGGCAGGGCCGAACACGCCCGCGTTGTTGACCAGCAGGTCCAGCCGTCCCCACCGGCCGGCGACGGCCGCGAACAGGCTCGCCACCTGGTCCGGGCTGGTCACGTCGGCCGGCACCGCGAGCGCGGCGTCGGCCGGCCAGCTGCCGGGTACTACCGTCTCGCGCAGCGGGTCAGCCCGCCGGCCGGCCACCGCTACCTGCCAGCCGGCCGCGAGCAGCGCCCTGGCGATGCCACGGCCAAGCCCGGACCCGCCGCCGGTCACTACCGCTACACCTGTCACGTCCCGCTCCCTCGCCTGCGATTAGGATCGGCCGCAGCCAATCGCCATTCCCCGGAGGGATTCATCATGCAGCTCGGCCTGCACCTGGCGGACTTCAGCTGGCCCGGCGGGCCGCCGCAGCTTGGCAACGACCTGGCCAGGGTCGCCCGCGCGGCCGAGGACGCCGGGTTCGCCAAGATCAGCGTGATGGACCATGTCTGGCAGATCGGCAATCTCGGCCCGCCGGAGCACGAGATGCTCGAGGCCTACACCACGCTCGGCTACCTGGCCGCATGCACCTCCAGGGTGCAGCTGCTCGGCTGGGTGACCGCCGTGGTGTACCGCGAGCCTGGCCTGCTGGCCAAGCTGGTGACCACGCTCGACGTGCTGTCCGGCGGCCGGGCCTGGCTCGGCATCGGCGCCGCCTGGAACGAGCCGGAGGCGCGCGGCCTCGGGCTGCCGTTCCCGCCCACCGCCGAGCGGTTCGAGCGGCTCGAGGAAGCGCTGCAGATCTGCCTGCAGATGTGGAGCGATGACGAGAGCAGCTACACCGGCAGGCACTACCACCTGGAGCGGACGCTCAACTCGCCGCAGTCGCTGACCCGCCCGCACCCGCCGATCCTGATCGGCGGCGGCGGCGAGCGCAAGACGCTGCTGCTTGTGGCCAAGTACGCCCAGGCCTGCAACCTGTTCGCCAGCCCGGAGCTTGCGCACAAGCTGGACGTGCTGCGCGAGCACTGTGCCGCGGTCGGCCGGGACTATGACGACGTGCAGAAGACCGTGATGATGCCGCTTGACCTCGGGCCGCGGGGCGAGCACGCCGACCAGCTGCTTGACCGGCTGCGCGGCCTGGCCGCGCTCGGTGTTTCGCACGTGCACGGGTGGGTGCCGAACGCGGCCGAGATCGCGCCGCTCGAGCTGCTCGGCGAGCGGATCATCCCGGTAGCCGCCGGGTTCTAGCGCTCAGCGGCCGGGCGCGGCGAAGATCGAATCTCCACCCGTGCGTTGATGCCGGCCGGCAGGCCCGCGTTTACTGTGGACGCCATGACAGGGCCGGTGCAGCCGACGCGGGCGCCCGAGCGCGGCACGCCCTGGTCGGTCGGCGGCTATGTCCGGCTGACCAGGCCGATCAGCGCGGCGGCCGTCGCAGTCGCCGCGGTCGGCGTGGCACTCGAGCTGCCTGGCCGTTCGGCAGCCGTGATCGCGGGCGCGATCGTCGCGGTGCTGGTGGCCGCGGGCGGCATCGCGTTCCTGTTCCTGTCCAGGTCAAGGGCCACGCTCCCGGACACCGTGGCGCTGATCGCGGCGGGCCTGGCCGGCATCTCGCTGGCCACCACGCTGCCGAACGCCCCCGGCCTGGTGATCGTGTTCCTCAGCTTCGCCGCGCTCGGCATGCGGCTGCCGCCGCGCCAGGCGATCGCCGCCGCCCTGGTGGTGTTCGTGCCCATGAACCTCGCGTTCTGGCTGGCCGGGAAGGCGTCGCTGGCTCAGATCGGCAGCCAGGATGTCGGCGCCGCGTTCCTGTTCGCGATCGGCGCGTTCACCAGGTCGGCCAGGATCGTCCAGGATCAGGCGCGGGCGGCGCAGGCAAGGGCCGAGGCGCTGCTCATCCAGCTTCGAGCGTCGCAGGCGGCGCAGGCGGAGGCCGCCGCGCTGACCGAGCGGGCCAGGCTGGCCAGGGAGATCCACGACATCCTCGCGCACACGCTGTCCGGCCTGGTGCTGTCGCTCGACACCATGGAACTGCTCGGCCGCCAGGCCGCCGACGACCCGGCGGCCGTTGACCAGATGCGCGCCCAGGTCGCGCGCAGCCAGCGGATAGCGCGGGACGGCCTGGCCGACACCAAGCGGGCCATCGCCGCGCTGCGCGGCGACCAGCTGCCTGGTCCGGCGCTGCTCGACCAGCTGGTGCGGGACACGGCAGCGGCCACCGGGCTGCAAGCCGAGCTGTCGGTCTCCGGTACCGAGCGGCCGCTGCCACCGGAGATCGGGCTCGCCCTGTACCGGACCGCGCAGGAGGCGCTCACCAACTCGGCGAAGTACTCGGGCCCAGGCGCCACGGTCCGGCTCAGGCTCAGCTATGCGGCCGACGGCGTGGAGCTTGCCGTGCAGGATGCCCGCCAGGCCGGTCAGCCAGGCTCGGCAGCTGAGGCAGCGCTGACCTTCGGCGGGTACGGGCTGACCGGCATGCGCGAGCGGGCCGAACTGCTCGGCGGCAGCCTGACCGCAGGCCCGACCGAGGCTGGCTTCGGCGTCCTGCTGCGGCTGCCTGCCGACGTTGCGAACGGGTCATCGCGATGACCGCAAGCCAGGCCGGGGCCGCCGATCAGGTCCGCGTGCTGATCGCCGACGACCAGAAGGTGGTGCGGGAAGGGCTGGTCTCGCTGATCGGGCTGCTGCCGGGGATCAGCGTGGTGGGCGCGGCGACCGACGGGGACGACGCGGTCAGCCAGGCCGGCGAGCTGCGTCCTGACGTGGTGCTGATGGACCTGAACATGCCGCGCTGCAACGGAGTCGAGGCGACCGAGCGGCTGCGGGAGGCGCACCCGGAGATCAGCGTGGTCGTGCTGACCACCTACTCCGACGACGCCTGGGTGTTCTCCGCGCTGCAGGCGGGCGCGCGGGGCTTCCTGACCAAGGACGCCGGAGCCGACGAGATCCACCGTGCCATCACCACCGTGGCGGCCGGCCAGGCGCAGCTCGACCCGTCGGTGCAGCGGCGGCTGCTTGACGCGCTGAACCAGGGGCAGCGGTTCGCCATCGCAGGTCCAGAACAGGCCGCCGACGGCGAGGCGGCGCCGCCAGATGACCTCACGCCACGCGAGGCCGAAGTGCTGAGCCAGATCGCAGCTGGCTTGTCCAACGCCGAGATCGCCGAGACCCTGTTCGTCTCTGAGGCCACCGTGAAGACCCACATCAACCACCTGTTCACCAAGACCGGCCTGCGCGACCGCGCCCAGCTGGTGCGGTACGCGTTCCAGCACGGGCTGGTCAGCTGAGTCCACCCCAGGGTGGAGCCGGCCAGGCCGGAAAGCTCAACTCGCGGGCCGATGGAACGCCGGCCACCGCGGCCTAGCGTCGTGGTATCGGTCCCGGCAGGGGATCGCGAAGCGAGAAGGGATCACCGTGAACGCCACGGACTACGTCATCAACGCCATCCTGGTCCTGCTCGTGCTGCGGCAGATCCGTGGCAGCAGGCTGGACCTCGTCAGCCTGGTGCTACCGGTCGTGCTGGTCGCAGCCGCAGCGGCCTACTTCCTTCGCTCGGTGCCGACGGCCGGCCACGACATCGTGCTTGACGTGACGCTAGCCGCGGCCGGCGCCGTCCTCGGCGCGCTGTGCGCGCTGACCACCAGGCTGCGCCGCGGCGCGGACGGCAAGGTGTTCGCCAAGGCGGGCGCGGTCGCCGCCGTGCTGTGGGTCCTGGGCATCGGCGCCAGGATGGCGTTCGCGTTCTTCTCCGGCCACGGGGCCGGGCCCGCGATCGAGCGGTTCTCGGTGGCGCACGACATCACCAGCGCGAGCGCCTGGGTGGCCGCCCTCGTCATGATGGCGCTGGCCGAGGTCATCGCGCGGCTGGCGGTGCTGTGGCTGCGCGGCAGCCGGGTCCCGCCCGCGGCAGCCGAGCTGGTCGGCAGCCCGGCGGACGGAGTGCAGGTGCCGTCATGACCGCGGTACCGGCCGGCGACGTGCGAGTCTCGGATGCCGAGCGTGACGACGCCGTATCCCAGCTGAGCGAGCACTTCCAGGCAGGGCGGCTGACCACGGACGAGTTCGACGAGCGGGCCGGGCTGGCCCTGGCCGCCAAGACCCGCGGCGACCTGGCCAGCCTGATGACCGACCTGCCCGGCGGCGCGCACGGACTGGCCCGCCAGGCCGCGAACCCCGCGCAGCCCGCACAGCCCGCACAGCCCGACGGCCAGGCGGTGCAGGCACGCCGCGGGCTGGGCGGGGCCGCGCCGGTGCTCGCCGTGATCGCCGTGGTCGCAGTGGTCGCCTCGCTGTTTGGCCACGGCGTGGCTGGCCACGTGCCATGGGCGCTGCTGCTGGTCGCGCTGTTCGTGTTCCGCCGGTCCCTCCTCGGACGCCGCCGGGCCAGGCAGTAGCCCTGGCCCGCCACCCGGCCGCTGCCAGCTTGCTGGCAGCGGCCGGGTGCTGTTGTTCTGGCAAGCTGTCCATCCGCGGCAACGGCGCTCGTCGTGCTGGTAACCGGACTTGAGAGGGGCGTGCCCGATGCGATTCATGCTGATCCACTACCTGGACGAGACCACGCTGCGGTGGACCGATGCCGAGGACCGGGTCCTCGAGGAATGGGACGCCGAGATGGTTGACCGCGGCATCCTGGTCGGCGGTGGCAGGCTCCGGCCGCCAGCCGAGACCACCACGCTGCAGGTCAGGGGCGGCGAGCTAGTGAAGACCGACGGCCCGTTCGCGGAGACCAAGGAGCAGATAGCCGGCTACAGCGTGCTGGAATGCACCGACCTGGCGCAGGCGGTCGAGGTGTCGGCCAGGCACCCGACAGCGGCGCTCGGCACCTTCGAGCTCAGGCTGTATGAGGACGAGGCGGACTAGCCACCGGCCGGGCCGGCCAGCCTTGACGAATCGGATGAACGTTCGTTTAATTCTGGCATGGGCAGGATCGCGGGCGTCGCCGCCGGACAGACGCGGGAGCGGCTGCTTCGCGCCGCGGCCGACGTGTTCGCCGAGCGCGGCTACGACGGCACCAGGGTCGCCGACATCGCGGCCGCCGCCGGGGTCAGCAACGGCGCCATGTACGCGCACTTCGCCTCGAAGGCGGACCTGCTCGTGGACGCACTGCGCACGCACGGGCGGCGGCTGCTCGCTGACCTGTTCGCCGCCGATCCCGACCGGTCCATTACCGACATGCTGCTGGTCATCGGCCGGTGGCTGCCGCGCCGCCGGGATCCGCAGAGCTACCTGATCGTCGAGGCGCTGGTAGCCGCACGCCGGGACGAGGACGTCGCCGGGCCGATGCGCGACTACATCGGCGAGCGCGGCGACTGGCTCGGCCAGCTCATGCAGGTCGCCCAGGCCGAAGGCGAGATCGACCAGGCGCTGTCCGCCCGCGCGCTTGCGCACTTCTGCCTGCTGCTGTCGATGGGCAGCGCGCTGATCACGCCGGACCTGCACGAGGTTGACGACGCCGAGTGGGCCGCGCTGCTCGCCCGCATCGTGACCGCGCTGGCACCGGCCGACAAGACGGGAACACCCACGTGAAGGTGCGGATCGACACCGAGCGCTGCCAGGGACATGGCCGCTGCTACGACCTGGCCGCCGACCTGTTCGGTGACGACGAGGAGGGGTTCGGCCAGGTGATCGGCGACGGCACGGTGCCGCCCGAGCTGGAGCGCGAGGCGCGGCTCGCGGTCGCCAACTGCCCGGAGCGGGCGATAGAACTCCTCGAGGAGAGCTGACATGACCGTCGACGACCGCTTCACGAAGAGCTTTTCTGAAACGCGGGAAGACCGGCCGCTCGGCACCCGCAACGCACCGGTCACGGGGCCGGTCGAAGACTGGGCTACCGATTTCTCGCACATGGAGCCGGAGTGGGCGGCGGATCCCTACCCGATCCAGGACGACCTGCGGCAGCGCTGCCCGATCGCGCACACCGACCGCTTCGGCGGCGGCTGGCTGCCGGTCAGGTACGAGGACGTGGCCGCGATCGCCTACGACACCGACCGGTTCTCCTCACGGGCGATCATCATGAGCAACTTCCGCCCGCCAAAGGAGATCGCGCCGATCGGCGGCGCCCCGCCCATCTCCTCTGACCCGCCGTTCCACCACGACGCGCGCAAGCTGCTGCTGCCCGCGTTCACCAAGACCGCGGTCGGCCGGCAGGAGCCGGCCACCAGGGCGTTCTGCCATGCGCTCATCGACGCGTTCGACGGCCGCGACGTGGTCGACGCGGCGCACGAGTACGCACAGCACATCCCGATCAGGGTGATCGCCGACATGCTCGGCTTCCCGCCGGCCGACGGGCCGCGGTTCCGGGTCTTCGTGGAGAACACCCTCGAGGGCGTCAACCTGCCGCCGGAGCAGCGGATCGAGCGGATGTCCGCGCTGTTCGACTACCTGCTCGCGCAGGTGCACGAGCACCTCGACAACCCGCGGGATGACCTGACCAGCTACCTGATCAACGCCGAGCTGTACGGGCACAAGCTGCAGGCGGAGCACGTGGTCGGCGCGATGGCGCTGCTGCTGATCGCGGGCATCGACACCACCTGGAGCGCGATCGGCGCCTCGCTGTGGCACCTGGCGAAGAACCAGGCCGACCGGGACCGGCTGCTCGCCGACCCGGCCCTGCTGCCGACCGCGATGGAGGAGTTCCTCCGCGCCTACGCGCCGGTGACGATGGCGCGGCTGGTCAAGCAGGACATGCAGTGGCACGGCGTCGACATGAAGGCCGACGACTGGATCCTGCTGTCGTTCCCTGCGGCGAACCGGGACTCGGCGCAGTTCGACCGGGCGGATGAGGTGATCATCGACCGCGAGGTGAACCGGCACGCCGCGTTCGGCCTCGGCATCCACCGCTGCGTCGGCTCGCACCTGGCCAGGATGGAGCTGCGGGTCGCGCTCGAGGTATGGCTCGACCGGATCCCGTCGTTCAGCCTGGCCGACCCCGGTGCGGTGACCTGGTCGGCCGGCCAGATCCGCGGCCCGCGCACGCTGCCGCTGCGGATCGGCTAGTTGCCGATGTCCTCGTTCCAGATCTCCGGGTGCGCGCCGATGAACTGCGCCATCAGGTCGGCGCAGACCGCCGAGTGCAGGTTGACCAGTTCCACCCCGCGCTCGCGGAGCAGGTGCTCGGCACCGACGAAGGTCTTGTTCTCGCCGAGCACCACCCGCGGGATCCGGTAGAGCAGGATCGCGCCGCTGCACATGTCGCACGGTGACAGCGTGGTGTACATGGTGGCCTTCGCGTAGCTGGCGGCGGGCAGCCGGCCGGCCTGCTCCAGGCAGTCGGTCTCGCCGTGCCTGATCGCGCTGCCCCACTGCACCCGCCGGTTGCGGCCGCTGGCTAGCAGCCTGCCGTCGACGACCAGCGCGGCGCCGACCGGCACGCCGCCCTCCGCGAGGCCGAGCCTGGCCTGCCCGATGGCGATCTGCATGCCCTGCTCGTCACCGGCCACCGGCGTGCCGGCCGGTACCTCGGCGCCGTCGGGACCGCGGTCCATGTGCTGCATGCCTCCATGCTGTCAGGCCGGGCTGGCCGACAAGCGAGCCCGCCGTGACGGCGAGTGACCTGGCGGCTCTAGGGTATGGCTAGGGCCGGTCGACCGGTCTGACTTGGGGGCTGAGCAAAACCGGGGGGCAACAGGTGGACCTCGTCATGGTCGTCATCTTCATTGGCGTCCTTGCCTGGCTGCTGAAGAAGTTAGCTGCCAGGCCAGCCACGGCGTCTCGTCGTTCCCGTTATCTCGGCGCGTAAAGGTCGTCGGAGCTTCCGGCTGCCAGCCGGGACCACTGGGCGATCGGCCGTCCGTGCGACCCGTCGGCGAGTGGCGGCCAGGCCGGCGCGCCGCCGTCGGTCCTGGTGTACGAGCACTGCTGCGGCCAGCCTGCGGGCGAGTCTTCCCATGATTCCTGGCGTCCGTACACCGTGAGGTCCATCAGCGCGTAGCCGTAGTCCATCGCCTCCGAGCCGCGGCGGGTGGTCCAGTAGGTCTCGAAGACGCGGTCGCCGTCACGCAGGTAGCACACCAGGTGGAACAGGCCAGCCTGCCGCCCGACGAGCAGCGCGTCGAGCGAGGCCTGCGCGGAGTACCAGGGCAGCTGCCAGCCCATGAAGGTGCGGTAGCGGACGCTCTGCTCGTACGGGCCCTGACACAGCACCGCGAAGGTGATGTCCCGCGAGTGCAGGTAGCACAGTTCCGCCACCTGGCTCGTGCACCAGGTGCAGCCTTCGCACTGCTCCGCGGCCGGCTGGCCGGCGTGCCACATGAAGTAATAGGCGATGAGCTGCCGCCGCCCTTCGAAGGCGTCGAGCAGGCTGACCGGCCCGGCTGGCCCGACAAGCTGGAGGCCAGCGTCGACCTTGACCATGGGCAGCCGCCGCCGGGCCGCGGCGATTGCGTCGCCCTCCCTGGTGTGCGCCTTCTCCCTGACCCTGAGCTTGTCCAGTGCTGCCTGGAAGGCGGCCCGGTCGACAGCCGCCGGCCGGCTGTCCGCGTGCCTGGCCGGCGGCGCTGAACCGCCGAGGCCCGCTGACTCAGCTGCCATGACTGCCTCCGCTCACCGTCAAGTTCGCTGGCTGCCTTGCCGGCCGCCGGCAGTGGCCGCCGGCCTGCCGGCATCCAAGCCGGGGCCTCACCGCAGCCGCCGGTACACCAGGCCCACCATCCCGTTGCCGAAGCCGGTGCTGGAGACCAGCTCAAGCGGCCGCGCTGCGGTCTGCGTGCCGAACAACGTCGGGCCGGTGCCCGCCACGAACGGAAAGATCGTCAGGACGTACTCGTCAGGCAGGTCAAGGCGGGCCAGCGACCGGGCGAAGCTGACGCCGCCGTGCGCCACGATGTCACCGGTGCCCTGCTGCCTGAGCTTCTCGATCTCGGCCGCCGTGTCCTTGCCGCTCACGATCGTGGAATTGTGCCAGTCCGCCGACGTCAGCGTGCTGGAGAAGACCGCCTTCTGGCCGTTGTTCATGATCTCGGCGTACGGGTGATCGTCGTCCGCGGTCGGAAAGAACTGGGACATGCCCTGATAGGCGTTGCGGCCCATGATGTGCAGGCCGGCGTTCTTGAGTTTCTCTTGCCGCCAGGCCTCGAGATCGGCGTCGTCGGGCAGGGCGCGGCAGAAATCGTTGAGGGCGGTGCCGTCCTCCCCGATGATCCCGTCGAGTGAGTAATCGAACACATGCAACGCCAGCTTGCGCATCGTGAGCTCCTTCCTCGCAGTGAGCCAACATTGACTCAGACCTGCAAACCGGCAAGGAATCATCGGCCGCTGCGATACGCCGCCCCGGCAGTACGCTGCGACGGTGCAGATCGGGCCGCTCCCTGAGCCGCTGTATGCGGCTGCCATCGGGCTGTGGCAGGACAGCGGCCTGACCCGGCCGTGGAACGATCCGGAAGCCGACCTGCGCAGGGCGGTCTCGTCCGGTTCGTCCGACGTGCTGGCGGCGGTCGGGCCTGATGGCCGCCTGCTGGCCACCGCCATGGTCGG
Organism: Streptosporangiaceae bacterium; assembly: GCA_030039155.1. Taxonomy (GTDB): domain Bacteria; phylum Actinomycetota; class Actinomycetes; order Streptosporangiales; family Streptosporangiaceae; genus JOPF074. Next base: position 11,469 of record JASHQL010000355.1, read on the forward strand.
CCATGACGGTCACCGAGGCTGGGTGTACTACCTGGCGGTCGCCGAGGCGGCGCGCGGCGCCGGGCTCGGCCGGCAGATGATGGACGCCTGCGAGGCCTGGGTGCGCGCCCGCGGCATCCCGAAGATCCAGCTCATAGTCCGCACGGCGAACACCGGCGTGGTCGGCTTCTACGAGCACCTGGGTTATGCCGCCGGCGACGTCACCGTGCTTGGCCGCTGGCTCGACGCGGATCAGGCCGGCGCGTCGTAATGGAAGATCAGCTCCTCGCCGCGCCTTTGGTGCTGCTGGCTGCCGACCTGGCTGAACCCGACCTTGCGGATCAGGTTCAGTGACGGGCTGTTCTGCGGGCTGATGCAGGCCCGGATCCGGGTGACGCCGTGGGCCGCGGCGGCCCAGCCGATGAGCGCACGCACTGCCTCCTCGGCGAAGCCGCGGCGGCGGTACTGCGTGACCATCATGTAGCCGATCTCGACCCTGCCGTCGTCATCAGGCGGGCCGTGGAAGCCCGCCTCGCCGACCACGACACGCTCCCCGCCGACCTGGCCGGTGGCGTCGCGCAGCACCAGCATCCGGGGTAGCCATGCCATCACCTCAGGATCGGCCTCGGCCTTGTCAGGGCGGCCGGTCAGCCACTGCCAGTCCTCGGCCTGGAATTCCTGCGGGATGCCGGCGCTCAGCATCCGCGTGGCCCTGGCCCAGTCGCCGTCCAGGATCGCCCGCATCAGGTCTGGTGTGATCACCACCAGATCAAGACGCGCCGCTCGGATCACCGAGCTTGGCTCCGGCACGCAACCGAGCCTATTCGGCCACGGCCAGCTGACGGCCGCCGCCGCCGTTTCCGTCGCGGCGCCGCCCGGCTTGCCGTCGCCGTCCGCCCGGAGCTGGCAGTGGCTGTCCGCCCGCAGCTGGCAGTGGCCGTCCGTCCGCAGCTGGCAGTGGCCGACGGGCCGGCTCGCAGTCCTAGAATGCCAGCCAGGACCTTCGTGCAGAGAAAGAGCGCCGAATCGTGGGGACTGACGCCAGGGGCTTCCCGCCGGGAGCGCTGCGGGTATCTGACGGCGACCGGGACAAGGCGCTGTCCGAGCTGACCGAGGCTTATCAGATCGGGCGGATCACGTCCGAGGAGTTCGACCAGCGATCCATGCAGGCACTCAGCGCCCGGACCGGAAAAGAACTGGCCGCTCTGGTGTCAGACCTGCCGCTCGACGCTGGCTCCGCTGCCCCGGTCGCAGGGCAGCCGCGCCGATCCGACGGCTACCTGGTTGCCAGGCTGACCGTCGGCGGCTCCCTCACCACCGTCTGCTTCGGCGGTGTCGCCGTGGTGAACGCGCTGCGCCCTGGCGTCGGCGCAAGCGCGGTACTGACGCCGGCCGCCGTCGCGGTGCTGTGCCTGGTACTGGTCATCATCTTGCAGGTCAGGGCGCGCTCGAGCCGCGCCTGACCAGCACCAGCGAACGGTGCGGAGCCGCGAGATTCACCGCCCACCGAGCTGTCGCCGCTAGCCGTCCCGGCGCCGGTCCCGCACCTCGGGCAGCCGCAGGAAGCCGGCCGACTTGTAGGTGGCGACCGCGCCGACGTTGGAACTCGGCGTGCAGACGTTCGCACTTGACGAGCCCAGCTGCTGGAGCGCGGCCGCCGCGGCGACGCTGATTGCCGTGCCGTAGCCGTGCCCCCGATGCTCCCGGTGCACGCCCATCGGCTCGAGCAGGCCCGGCTTCCCCGGACCGGCAGACCAGACAGTGACCGCTGCCACCGCGTTGCCCTGGCCGTCGTACCCGACCAGGCACCGCGCGTCCGCATACGGCAGGCCTGCCGCCATCGCGTGCCAGCGCTCGTCGGTGAACGTGGACTTGTCGAACGATGCCCGCTGGACGGCGCTTCGCACGGGTGCCAGCTCCGGCCCGATCACCTCGATCCGCGCCTGCGGGTCCGGCACCAGCTCGGTGAGGTCGCGGCGCAGCGGCGTCCACGGCTCGTCTGATTGCCAGCCGCCCTCGGACAGCAGCTCTTGGACCAGTGCGCCCGTTGGCGCCTCGACGTACGCCTTCCCCTGCCCAAGCACGCCGCGATCCGGCTCGGTCATGTCGGCAACCAGCCGCCGGGCCAGGTCCGCGTCCTGCTGGGCGTCCGGCGCGATCGCCAGCCGTAGCACATCGGGGCTGTCGAGCAGCCCGACTGCGAGAACCTGTCCGTCCCGGCTCCAGGTCCTGACCGCCGCGGCGGTGACCGCCGCGCCGAACCGCCAGAACCAGCCAACGTCCCCTGGATGCAGCTGCATCGGCGCGCCGTCGTGCTGCCACGCCCGCAGCGCGCTGACAGCCTTGGTCAGCCCGCCGACTCCCGGCGTGGCAAGCACACATGCCATTCACCGATCACACACCGCGCGCCGTCAGGCCGCGATTGGTTTTCTTGCCGAGGCTGTCATGGCCCGGCGATCCGGGTGGCGGCTGAGCGCAACCGGGCGCCCCACGCTTGCGAGTCGGCGGACCCGGCAGCGGTGTCGGCCATGCTGAGAAAGCCCTGGACGGCGATGGCCGGCAGCACCTGATCCAGCCGCCCGGCACGGCCGTACCCGGCGATCACCTCGTCCCAGCCGGACGGCTGCACCGACGAGACCAGCAGCCAGGCCAGGTCGGACACGCCAGCGGCGATCCCGACGTCCTCCCAGTCCAGCAAGGCGACCTCGGCCGCCTGGCTGGTGCGCATGTTCCGTGCCGAGGCATCGCCGTGGGTCAGGACGAGCGGGCCCGCGGCACCCGCCGCGCGCTCGGCAGCGACGATACGGCCGACCAGCCGCTCGCCCAGATCGCGCGCCCGGGATCCAAGCTCGGCCCGGTCAGCGATCAGCGGCCAGGTCTGCCCGTACAACGTCTCGACCAGGCCTGCTGCCGCCGCCGGCCGGCGCAGCCAGGGCCACCGGGAGAGCTCCGCTGCCGGCCAGCGGTCGTGCAGCCGCGCCAGGACCTCC
>JASHQL010000356.1 GCA_030039155.1 Streptosporangiaceae bacterium
GCAGCGACAGCGCGGCCGGGGCGAGCAGCGCGCCGAACGCGCCCTGGCAGGCGCGGGCCGCGACCAGGACGCCGAAGCTGCCCGCCGCGCCGCCCGCCGCTGACGCGGCCGCGAAGCCGAGCAGGCCGACGATGTAGGTCGTCTTCCTGCCGATCAGGTCGGCCAGCCGGCCGCCGAGCAGCAGCAGGCTGCCGAAGGCAAGCGCATAGCCGGTGACCACCCACTGCCGCTCGATGTTGGAGAAGTGCAGCGCGTGCTGTGCCGACGGCAGCGCGATGTTCACGATCGTCGCGTCCAGCACGACCATCAGCTGGGCAACCGCGACGACGGCCAGGATCAGCCAGCGACGTGGGTCTGGGCTCTGCGGGCCGGCGCTGCTGCGCTGCTTGGCCGGCCTCGGTGCGGTCGTGGTGGTCATCGCGCTGATCTCCTCCGGTTCGCCGGAATCTGTGCGACCCGACCGGCTATGTAATACCGATCGGTATCGGATACCTCTCAGTATGCTATAGACTCTTGCGCATGCCAAGAGGAATCACCAAGCGAAGGCCGGCCACCGTCGGCGCGCTGCTTGACGCGGCCATGGAACTGTTCGCAGAACAGGGCTACGGGGCCACCTCGATCCCGGAGATCTGCGCCAGGGCCGGGCTCACCAAGGGCGCGTTCTACTCCAACTTCGCGAACAAGGACGCGCTGTTCCTCGCCTTGCTCGACCGGAGCTGGCAGCGGCGGTCGCAGTGGCTGCGCCGGCTGACGCCGGGCACTCAGGTGCTGATTGCCTCGCCCGACCCGCTGCGCAGGCTGCCGGACCTGACGGTGGACCGGCAGTGGACGCTGGTGTCGACGGAGTTCTCGCTGCATGCCATCCGCCATCCCGACGTCGCGGCACTGCTTGCCGAGCACGAGCTCAGGGTCAGGTCAGAGCTGGCCGAGCTGGTGGCCGAGGCGCTGCACCGGGCCGGCCGGGTTCCGGTCATCCCGGTGCTGCAACTGGCCAGGATGCTCGTCGCGGTCACCGAGGGCAGCGACATCCAGGCGCTCACCGATCAGGCCGCCGGCGCCAGCGTCCAGGCCGACCTCGGCCTGCGCGCGGTCTCCGCGCTGCTCTGGCAATTCTCGAGCCCGCGGAGGTCACCAGCATGAGCCGCGCCCGCTTCGATCCGCTGGCCGCGCTCGACGGCCTGCTCAAGCCGGTCGGGCTGACCAGCTCGGCAGCCGGCGGCACGGTCTCGTTCGCCGGCCAGGATCCCATCGTGCCGGCCGCGCACCGGCTCGGCGCCTGCATCGGCATCCCGATCATGGCGAACGCCGTCGCCGCGGTCGCGCTGCACCGCAGCCGCGGCGGACCCGCCCAGGACCTCGCGCTTGACCTGCGCCAGGCCGTGCACGGCATCTCCCCTGCGGCGTTCTGGCGGCCGACGCTGAACGGCGAGCCGCCGCCGCATCCGCTGGTGCTTGACAACCCGTTCCTGCTCTCGCCGTACCAGACGGCCGACGGCCGCTGGCTAATGGCCTGCGGGGTGTACCCGCACCAGGTGGCCAAGTGGTGCCGCTTCCTCGACGTGCCGCCGGACGGCGCCAGGGTGGCCGCGGCGATCGGCAAGCTGGACGCGTTCGAGCTGGAAGAGGCGGCGGCCGCGGCCGGCCTGCCGGCCTGCGTGATCCGGTCCGCGGAGCAGTGGCTGGCGCACCCGCAGGGCGCGCTGCTTGCCAGCCAGCCGCCGATCCGGCTCGACCGGATCGGCGACGCGCCGGCCCGCGACCTCGGGCCGGCTGGCCGGCCGTTCGACGGCATCCGGGTGCTGTCGTTCACCCATGCGATCGCCGGCCCCACCGTCGGCCGGACGCTCGCCGAGCACGGCGCCGAGGTGCTGTGCGCGACCCGGCCGAACGACTACGAGCACGAGTTCATCTACGCCGAGGCGAACGTCGGCTCGCGCAGCGCCTACATCGACCTGGCCAGCCCGGCCGGGCAGGATCGCGCGGCCGCCCTGCTGGCCGGCACCGACGTGCTGGTGAACAACCACCGCGGCGGCTCGCTGGAGCGGCAGGGCCTTGACCCGCAGCGGCTCGCCGACCGGTTCCCTGGGCTGGTCCAGGTGTCGGTCACCTGTTACGGCACGGCCGGGCCGTGGGCGCAGCGCGGCGGCTTCGACATGAACGGGTCGGCGGCTTCCGGCCTGATGACGATCGAGGGCACCATGGCGCAGCCAAGGCTGCCGGTCACCGGGCTGATCAACGACTATGTCACCGGGTACCTGGCCGCCGCGGGCGCCGCTGCCGCGCTGGTCCGCCGCGCCGCGGAGGGCGGGTCATGGCAGGTCACGGTGAGCCTCACCAGGACCGCGATGTGGTGCGGCTCGCTCGGCCTGGTGGATCCTGCGCTGGCCGGCACCGACGAGCAGCACCGCATCCGCGAGCCGGCCGCCTACGACGCGCCGAGCCCGCTCGGCGACGTGCACATGCTCGCCCCGCCGGTCCGGTTCTCCGCGACGCCACCATGCTGGCCGGCGCCGTTGCTGGTGCCGAGAGGGTCAAGCCGGCCCGAATGGCTGGCCGAGGCCGGCCTGAGTTGACCCAGCACCCGCCATCTTACTAAACTCTGCGGTTGTACAACTCTTTAGTTGGGTAACGACCGGCAGGGAGGCTGCCATGCTTGACCTCATCGCGGCCGAGCGGCTCGGGCTTGCCGGGGTGCTGGCCGGGCTGACCGAGACGCAGTGGCAGGCGCAGTCGCTGTGCGCGGGCTGGACCAGCGCGCATGTGCTGGCGCACCTGACGATGCCGTTCCGCATCACCGCCGAGGAGTACCTGGCGGGCGTGCAGGCGGCAGGCGGCGACTTCACCAGGTTCTCCGACGCGGCCGCCGAGCGGGACAGCACGATACCGCCAGCCGAGCTTGTCGCGGTGCTGCGGGACAACGCCGGCAATCCGTGGACGCCGCCGGGCGCCGGGCTGATCGCCCCGCTCAGCCATGACGTGATCCACGGCATCGACATCACCTGGCCGCTCGACGCTGACTGGCAGCTTCCTGACCTGGCGCTCACCAGCGTCCTCGACATGCTGGTGAGCGACGGCACCGAGACTGTCTTCGGCGTCGCGATATCCGGCCTTGCGCTGCACGCCGACGACCTGGGCTGGTCCCGCGGCAGCGGCGCCGCGGTGCACGGGCGCGGCAAGGACCTGGTGGCGCTGCTCGGCAACCGGCGCATCCCGCTCGACCGGTTCACCGGCCCTGGCGTGCCGCAGCTCGGGGCCAGGACACCGTGACGGCGCCAGCGCCGGCCCTGGCCGACGAACTGACCAGCACCTTCGCGGCGCTGGCCGATCCGACCAGGCGCGCGATCCTGAGCAGGCTGGCTGCCGGTGACGCCACGGTGAACCAGCTCGCCGGGCCGTTCCCGCTGACCCAGCAGGCAGTGTCCAAGCACGTCAAGGTGCTCGAGCAGGCCGGGCTGATCTCCCGGAGCCGGGTCGCCCAGTCCAGGCCGTGCCGGCTCGAGCCGGCCAGGTTCGAGGCGGCGGCCGACTGGATCGGGCGGCACCGGCAGCTCTGGCAGGACCGGTACGACAGGCTCGACGAGCACCTGGCCGCATTGCGCGAGGACGGGGACCGGTGAGCCAGCCTGGCGAGTTCAGCTACCGCCGCGTGCATCGCGCCAGCCGCGAGCTGCTCTTCGACTGCCTCACGCAGCCCGAGCACCTCAGCCACTTCTGGGGCCCGGCGGGGACGCACGCGCCGCCCGGCGGCATCACCGTTGACCTGCGCCCTGGCGGCGCGTTCGAGACCGTCATGGTGAACGACGCTGACGGCAGCGAGTACACCATGCGCGCGGTCTACCTCGAGGTGCGCAGGCCGGACCGGCTGGTCTGGCGGGAGCCCGCGGTCGAGGGCGGCATGGTCACCACGATCACGCTGACCGAGCTGGCCGACGGCAGCACCGAGGTGGTCACCCATCAGACCAACGTGCCCGCCGCGTACGCGGGCGCGCAGGCCAGGGCCGGCTTCCAGACTAGCCTTGACCGGTTCGCCGGCTACCTGGCCGAGCTGACGGGCAGCAGTTCCTGGTGAGTTATTCGGTTGGCGCGGCAGTCCGCCCCGCCTAGCGTGTGCCGGGTGACCTGCCAGCTGGTAGCGCTCGGTTTCGATGCCAACGATCCGCCCAGGCTCGCGCGCTTCTGGGCCGGGCTGCTTAGCTGGGAGATCACCAACGGACAGTATGCCGGCATCTCGCCCGGGCCGGCCGATGGCACCGGGTTCGGGTTCAGGTTCCTGCCGACGCACGCGCGCAAGACCGGCATGAACCAGATGCACTTCCATCTGACCAGCACGTCCCTCGATGACCAGCGGCAGACGGTTGCCAGGGCACTCGGACTCGGTGCCACGCACCTCGATGTTGGCCAGCGCCCGGAAGAGGGACATGTGGTGCTCGCTGATCCGGAAGGCAACGAGTTCTGCGTCATCGAGCCAGCCAACAAGTTCCTGGCCGGCTGCGGATTCTTCGCCGAGGTCTCCTGCGAGGGCTCGCGGCAAACCGGGTGTTTCTGGAGCGCGGCACTGGGCTGGCCGCTGGTCTGGGACCAAGACCAGGAAACGGCGATCCGCTCGCCGCACGGCGGCCCGAAGATCAGCTGGGGCGGCCCGCCGCTGACGCCGAAGACCGGGAAGTACCGGATGCACTTCGACGTCGCGCCGATCGACGGTGATCAGCAGCTGGCGGCCGACCGTCTCGTCGCGCTCGGGGCGACGCGCATCGACATCGGCCAGGGCGAGGTGAGCTGGGTGGTCATGACCGATCCGGACGGCCACGAGTTCTGCCTGCTCCCCCCGCGATAACCGTCAGCCGATCGTGGCGCCGATCGGCGTGCCGATCTGCACGGTCCTGCCGACGGTGCAGATCTTGTCGTGCGACCGCTGCACGATCTCCGGCAGCACCGCCCTGGCCTCGTCGCCGTCCTGGCCGGCCGGAAACCTGACCATGAAGGTCACCTGGATCTCGGTCAGGTGACTGCCCAGCTCGTCGCGCACCTTCTGCGCATCGACGGTGACCCGGAACTCGTCAGGCTCCGCCCGGCGCGATGTCACGACGTCCACGTCCAGCGCCGTGCAGCCACCGATGGCAGCGAGCAGCAGCTCGACCGGGCTCAGCTCGGCCGCACCGCCGGAGCCGAACTCAACCTGGCCGCCGCGCTCGGTGTGCGCGACGAATCTGCCAGGGCCGATGCGCTGGATCGTGACGCCGCGGTGCCCGCTGTCGGTAGCCATACCGCTTACAGTGCCAGACCCAGCACCCGCCCTAGGTCGCGGTCAGCTTGACGCTGCCCGAGTAGCCGTACTCGTAATAGCCGGGCTGGTAGGCCACCACCGCCCGGTAGGTCTCGGTGCTGCCTGGCACGCTGAACGAGAACTTGCCAGCCGAGGACTCGTGCGTGGTCTTCACGGTGTCCCAGCGGCTGCCAGCCTTGCGCTCGAGCGTGACCAGCTGGCCCGCTAGCTGCGGCGAGACAGTGCCGGACAGCGTCGTGCCGTGACCCTTGCGCACGTGCGTGCTCTTCAGCGTGATGTGCACGCTCTGCGTGTTCAGGATCGGCTGCGACAGCGTCGGGTTGCTCGACTGCGATTCGAACACCTGCCCGGCGCCGGTCGGGCCGAGCACCGGCGCCAGCCACTCCGAGTTGATCGCCGAGCCGTACCGCACCAGCTTCGACCAGTGCGTGCCGTTCGTAGTGGTCTCGGAGAACAGGTCGTAGCCGTCGCGGCGGCTGAGGAAGAACACGTGCACCACGTTGCCGACTTCCTGCATGGCGAAGTAGCCGTCGTCGCCGGCCTTGGAGTCGGGCACCTTGTACGCGGTGCCGAACGAGGTGCCGTTGAAGAACCGCAGCTTGTCGCCGCCGGTGAGCGAGCCGCCGGGATCTGTGAGGAGCGCGTTGCCGGAGGCGGCGACCACCGTCTGGTTGTCGAACGTGCCGACCGACTTGTACGAGCTGGAGGCGTTGAAGTTGCTGCCAGAGGCGGCGTACTCCACGTAGGTGTTCGTCAGGTTATCGCTGGCGATCAGGACGCCGCCGCTGTAGGTCGCCAGCGCGGTGTCACCGTCGATCTCGGAATTCGGGGTGGCGGCCGAGGTCTCCGGGCTG